>JAKSSQ010000032.1 GCA_024403005.1 Clostridia bacterium
GATTCTACGATATCGAAGACGGCAAAATCCGCTACGACGGCATTAATATTAACAAGATTAAGAAGGCCGACCTGAGAAGATCTCTGGGTATCGTTCTGCAGGATACGAACCTGTTTACCGGCACCATTAAGGAAAACATCCGCTACGGACGTCCCGATGCCACGGACGAAGAGGTTTACGCAGCTGCCAAGCTCGCCAATGCGGACTACTTTATTTCCAGACTGCCGGAAGGCTACGATACTGTAATTTCCGGCACGGGAAGCCAGCTGTCCCAGGGCCAGTGCCAGCTTCTCGCGATTGCGCGCTGCGCCGTTGCAGATCCTCCGGTTATGATTCTGGACGAAGCTACTTCCAGCATCGATACCCGTACGGAAAGCCACATCCAGGAAGGCATGGACCGCCTTATGGAAGGCAGAACCGTATTCGTTATCGCTCACAGACTTTCCACTATCCAGAATTCCAATGCGATTATGGTTATGGAAAAGGGCCGCATTATCGAGCGCGGCGACCACGACGATCTGCTCGCGCAGAAGGGCAGATATTACCAGCTCTACACCGGCAAACCCGCGCAGTAGGGCAGAACTGAATATTAAAGCAATAGAAAACTCCGGCTTTGCGGCCGGAGTTTTTTTGCGTGAGCCAATGGCCAGTATGCGTAGCTGCGTGCGCATGTTAATGCAGAACCAGCCGCGCCGGTGCCTTCGGGGACAAGACGGCCGGCCTTGTGTTTAATCGGCTCACTTCGCGTGAACCCTGGGTACGCAAAGAGGACTCAGCGACTTTCTATCGTCGAAAGTCGCTTCAAACATCTCTTTGCCGCACAAGTGCGCCCCCGGGTTATTACACTCGTTCGCCGTAAACACTTACGGCCGTCCGCCACAGTCCCCTCAGGCACCTGGCTGTGGAGCTTCGCTTAATATTACTTGCGGCTCCTGAAGGGCACTGCGTACAATGCCCATGCCCATTAATGCCTGAATATTGAGCCAATATGACTTTTTTAGAATGTTAACTGGCTCAAAGTCATGAAACTCGCGCTCTCATGACTTATTCGCTATTAAATTTCTTAAAAAGTCACCAAACCGTGGTTTTCATGACTTATTTGCATTTTAATTCTTCCAAAAGTCATGAAATTGCGATTTCTATGACTTTTAACAATAAAATTATCTTAAAAAGTCATCAGATTGTGCTTTTTATGACTTTTCAGCTCTTATATTTCCAGAAAAGTCATCAGATTCTGTTTCTCATGACTTTTTAGTTCCTGAATATCAGAAAAAGTCATCAAACTACGTTTTCTATGACTTATAGCTTCCTAAATTCCTAAAAAAGTCATCGAGCCGCGTTTTCTATGACTTATTTGCGTTTCAATCCTTGAAAAAGTCATAGAGCTATACATTAGGACTCGAAATGGGCAAAAACATAACGAGTTCGCGGCCTGCTTTTGCCCACGCTCTTGCACCCGCAATGCATTGGCTCACACGAACAGAAAACAAAAACTCCGGAGCGGATGTCCGGAGTTTTTTATGCCTTTAAAAGCTTTTATTTTCTTTTTTTAGCGCCTTTTTTCTTCGGGTCGGGGAAATACTCGTCCAGAAGCTTTTCTGCCAGGAAACGTTCTGCATTGGAGCGCAGAATCATGGACATGATTAACATTGTAATCTCGGAAATGTCGTCGTCCTGGTCCTTTTCTGCTAGGAAACTCTTTACGTCCTGGACTCTCTTTTCCACTGCTTCTTCGAAGCCTTCTTCGGATTTTGCTACGAAATCCACGATTTCCTTGTACATTGCGGAAATGTCCACCTGGTCGTCCCATTCGGAATCGAAGTTAGCCAGAGTCGGCTTAACCAGTCTTTCGATCTGGTCCATGGAAAGGCCTCCCTTAAGGTAGAAGACCATAAGTGTAAACATCATGTGGAGCTTGGTGTAGCGCTTGCCGTCGGGCCCGGGGATCATCTTGTGCTTCGTGTAGTTGGAAACGATGCTCTTGGTGAGCGGGCCGCCTTCTTCGTCTGCATAGATGGAAAGTTCGTCGTTGAGCACTGTAACCATCTGGTCCATGTAAAGGTCCATATCGGGCAGATTGCTGCCGTCGGAAATGCCGTGCTGTGTATATTCATGAGCCCATTTGCTTATAAATTGTTCGTATCTCATTATTGCCTCTTGGTGCTTCGGTTATGTGGTTCGAATAAGTTATTTGTTAACTTATTATATATTTTAAGTTAACCATAATCAACCTAAACTTTGCTCTGCGGCCGGACAAACGGGTTATTTCGTGCCGTGGTACTGGTAGTAGCAGGTCTCAATCTGACCGTTGTAGAGCTTTCTGCGGCGGTCTGCAGGTCTTCCGAACTTCTTTTCGAAAGTCTTGTCTGCAGTAATAAGGAACAGGGACCATGTCGGGTTCAGCCTGCAGAAGGCGGAGATGGACTTATAGATTCTGTCCAGATCTTCCTGGTCGCCGATACGCTTGCCGTAGGGCGGGTTGGTGACGATAACACATCTTTCTTCTTTTGCGGCGAGCTTCTGCACCGGCATAACGGTGAACTCAATTATGTCGTCCACGCCTGCTTCGATTGCGTTTTCTCTTGCTGCAGCTACTGCGCGTCTGTCGATGTCGGAAGCGTAGATTTTAGTGCCTTCTGCATCGCGGATGGCTTCGAAAGCTGCCTTTCTTTCTTCCTTCCACATTTCTGCTGGGATGAATTCCCAGCCTTCTGCTGCGAACTTTCTGGAGATTCCCGGAGCCACGTTCTTTGCGATCATGGCTGCTTCGATGGCGATGGTGCCGGAGCCGCAGAAGGGGTCAACCATGGTGCGGCCTTCCTTAAAGAAAGAGAGGGAAACCATTGCAGCTGCCAGAGTTTCCTTAATGGGAGCCATAACGTCGTTAACTCTGTAGCCTCTCTTGTGCAGGCCTACGCCGCTGGTGTCCATCATTATGCAGCAGGTATCCTTCTGGAAAGCGAATCTTATCGTGTAGGATGCGCCTGTTTCCGGGAATTCAACTTCGCCGTAAGTCTGCTGAAGCCTTGTAACTACAGCTTTTTTGATAATGGACTGGCAAGCCGGAACGGAGTGGAGCACGGACTTTACGGATGTGCCGATTACCGTGAACTTGCCATCGAAGGGAATCCATTCTTCCCAGGGAATTCCGGCTGTGTTCTGGAAGAGTTCTTCGAACTCAACCGCATTGAATTCAGCCATTTTTACATAAACTCTGTCGGCGCAGCGCAGCCACAGGTTGGAACGCACGATGCCGCGTTCGTCTGCTCTGTAGGTGAGCTTGCCGTCCTGGGAACCGATAATCTCGTAGCCCAGATTTTCTATTTCTCTTTTAACTACCGCTTCCAGGCCGAAGGTGGCTGTAGCGATTAAGTCCATTCTTGACATAAATACTCCTAACTGTTGGGGTGCATTGGATTAACCTAATTATTATACCACACCCGCGGCGGCTTGTGGAATTAAAGGTTCTGCTTGATATTGCGGTGGGTCAGCCCCTATAATTAAATTGGGTGAACCCCGGATTATATCACTGAAATTTTCCAATTATGGAGGACCGTATGAAAACACTTAACATGACCCCGACTATGATCATACACGGCGGAAGCATCTATACTGCAGATAAGGACGACAGCATCTGCGAAGCAATTGCAGTTTGCGGCGATAAGATTCTTGCTACCGGCACAAACGAAGAAATTCTCGCTCTTGCCGGCCCCGATACAGAAATCGTAGACCTGCAGGGTCGCACAGCCATGCCCGGCATCAACGACAGCCATGCACATCTGTGGCAGGCAGGTATGGTTATCAAGGGAATGGTTCTCTTCGGAATCGACAGCATAGAAGAACTCAAGAAGCAGCTGGCAGAAAAGGTTAAGACCTGCAAGCCCGGCGAACTCATTTTCGGCGCAAGCTACATCGAAAGCCAGTTCAAGGAAAACCGCACATTTACAAAGGCTGAACTGGACGAAGCTGCACCCGACAACCCCGTAATTTTCGACCGCGTATTCGGCGTATGCGTTGCAAACTCCAAGGCTCTGGAAATCGCAGGAATTACAAAGGATACACCTGATCCGGAAAAAGGCCACATTGTTAAGGACCCCGTTACCGGTGAACCCAACGGCGTGCTGGAAGGCGATGCAATGGTACTGGTAAAGGCTGCCATGGAAGAACCCTGCGGCCCCGGATACATTAAGAAGGACGCAGACATCGCATTCTACGAAGGCAATATCTATACAGGCCTTAAGGAATTCAATTCCTATGGCATTACAAGCACTACAGAAGCAGGCATGCCCAGAGGCGTAATGCGCGCTTATCACAGAATCTGCGATCGCGGCGAATTAACAATGCGTGTTGCAATGATGCCCGACTGGTACGGCTTCAACTTCGTACAGGACTGGGACGACCTTGCAGGCAGAATCGATGAATACGACTATGCAACAGGCTACGGCAACGAAATGATCCGCTACACAGGCCTCAAGATGGCTATCGACTACGGCATGACATCCAAGACAGCTCTCAAGTCCTGGGCTTACGTAGGCGACGACGGCCCCCGTCAGGTGCCTTTAAGACTGGATCTGGACAAGCTGGACGGCTACATTAAGACTGCTCACGATGCAGGCTGGGACATCGGTATCCACGTAATGGGCGACATCGCATGCGACAGAGCTGTAGATGCAATCTACAAGGCTGTAAAGGCTAACCCCAGAAAGCACAGACACAGCGTAATCCACGCTTACTACGTAACAGACGAAGCTCGCGCAAAGATGGCAGAAGTAGGTATTCTGCACATCGCTCAGGGCTCCTTCATCTACGGCGAAGCAGACGGTTATCCCGACCTTCTGCCCGAAGACAAGATGCACAGCTACAACCCGCTGCGCACACTTAAGGATGCAGGCATCGTTATCGGCCTGTCCACAGACATGCCCTGCGGCGCTCTCAATCCGTTCTGGAACATGTACAGCTGCGTAACACGCAAGGCTATGCGCGGTACAAGCATCGGCACAGAAGAATGCATTACAGTAACAGAAGCTGTTAAGATGATGACCTACAACGGCGCAGTTCTGTCCTACGAAGAAGACATTAAGGGCAGCCTCGAACCGGGCAAGCTGGCAGACATCGCTATTCTGGACCGCAGCCTCGTGGACATCGATCCCGAAGACATCCGCAACATTAAGGTTATGCGCACAATCCTCGGCGGCAAGACTGTTTTCGAAAGATAACATACGCATTCGCTGACCCAATGAATTTTACAGGCTCTCGCACTTTAAGCGGGGGCCTGTTTTTTATTATTTTTTTACGATATTTTTACGGAACTGGCTGTAAGTAATATATATTTTCAAGGCTCTTCGTGGTATAATAATCTGTCTAATTGTACGCACTGAAAGATTAACGGCTAATGATATCAAGAAATAAACGCATAATTTTCATAACAGCACTGTGCATTTTCCTTAATCTTGCACTTAAACATGTGGTTCAGTCCTACAGCGTCCCGTTCTGGATGGATTCTGTAGGTACTTTGCTTGCCGCTTATCTGCTCGGACCTTTTGCCGGCGCAGTAATCGGTGCTTCAACCAATGTTATATATTCCATCAGCGATCCAATGTCCCTGTTCTATGCCGCAACGAGCATAGCCGTAGGTATTACCATCGGTATCCTTGCGAGAAGGGGATGTTTCGAAAAGCTCTTCGAAACCCTTACGGCCTGCACCATGCTCACCGTAATTTCGGCTGTAATTTCCACTGTAATCAACTGCATCTTATACCACGGAAGCACAGGAAATATCTGGGGCGACGGAATTGGGTCAATGCTGGTCGAATTCGGATTCAACTGGATTCCGGCTTCCTTCGTAGCGGAATTCTTCCTGGATTTCCTGGATAAATTCCTCTCCATGATGATTATTTACGAAGTCATCCGCATTGTCCGCATCATGCGTAAATCCGGAAAAATCAACGTTTCCACGCTTCTTATCTATGCGGTTCTCTGCCTGTCTCTTATCGCTGCATATCCTGCAGAAATCTATGCAGCATCTCCCTACGTAGGCTACTCCAAATACGTTCAGACAATTTACAACCAGGAAAAGGGCCTCTTCAGCGGTGAAGCCAACGACATCGCCGCTACAGACGACGGTATTATCTGGATCGGTACCTATGCAGGCCTTTACCGCTACAGCGGCAACGAATTCCAGTACATCCGCCAGTTCGAAAACGTTAAGAACGTAAACTGCCTATATGTAGACATCGAAGGACGTCTGTGGATCGGCACCAACGACGACGGCCTTTCCATCTGCATCGACGAAAACGTAGTAAATACCTTTAACGAAGACAACGGATTTGCTTCAAACTCCGTAAGAAGCATCGTCCAGTGTTCCGACGGCAACTACTACATCGGAACCAGCGGAAACCTGGCCATAATAAGCCTTACCGGCGGCGTAAACGTAATTGCAACCATACCCAGCATTAAGTATGCCTGCAATCTCACCGCTAACAACACCGGCCTTATCGGCGCTGTAACCGCTACTGGCCAGCTGTTCCTTGCAGGCAACTGCTTCGTTAAAGACAGCATGGTCCACCCCGAAGGCAGAAGCTTTACCTGCTGCCAGTTCATTACGGACGACCTCCTTTACGCAGGAGACGACAGCGGCAATATCTACATCTACGATGTAAGCGGCGGAAAGCTTAACCTTGCAAATATCCTGCCGGGCCAGGGCCTCAGAACTTTAAACGAAATTTACAAGCTGGAAACAGGGGACATTTTCCTCCTTGCCGACAACGGCATCGCCTGGATTGACCCCAATGGGGAATATCATCCCGTAAACACAAATTCCTTCAGCAGCTCCATCGACAGAATGACAGTAGACTACCAGGGCAACTTATGGTTTGCTTCATCCAGACTGGGCGTGCTTAAGCTTACACCTTCCAGCTTTATCGAAGTTTACTCCGAAGCAAATCTGGATCCGGTAGTAGTTAATGCCATTGCCGAGCGCAACGGCTGTCTCTACTTCGGTACGGATAAGGGCATGGATGCTGTTACCATGAGCAACCATACTCCTGTTGAAAACAAGATTACCGAATATTTCGGCAATTCCAGAATCCGCCACATTATGGTGGACTCTAAGAACCACATGTGGGTATGCGCTTACGGCATAGGTGCAGTATGCATCGATGACCACGGAGATTTTAAGGTTTACAATTCAGCTAACGGAGCTCTGGGTTCCAAGTTCCGTTCTTCCCTTGAACTTTCCGACGGAACTTACGCAATTTCCAGCGACATGGGCGTAACTTTCATTAAGGATGGCAAGGTTACCGGCACCATCGGCGCAAAGGATGGACTTAAGACCGAACTGGTTCTCTGCCTTATGGAAACTGCAGACGGCAAGGTTCTGGCAGGAACCGACGGCGGCGGAATCGCTGTAATCGAAGACGGCAAGATAGTATCCACCATTACACGCCGCGAAGGCCTGGGTTCCAGCGTTATCCTGCGCATTGTTAAGAACGAAGGCACAAACGATTTCTTTATCGTTACAAGCAACGGCATCTGCTATCTGGACGAAAACCTCCGTGTACGCGAGCTTTCTTTCCCCTACAGCAACAACTACAACATTCTGGATACAGGGGACGGAAGCCTCTACGTTACAGGCAGCGCCGGCATCTATATTGTTAATAAAGAAGCCCTTATCGAAGGAAATCTTAACGCTTATACAAATCTGAACTACCTGAGCGGTCTTCGCGCCACATTCACGGCAAATGCCTGGAACTATGTAGACGGAGAGGGCAACTGATACATCGCATCGGATAATGGGGTCACCCAGATGGATCTGAGCAGCGCAAGCAAAGGAAACATCCATTCCTACAGAATGCTCCTGAACAAAGTTACCATCGACCACACGGACTATTCTCTCCACGGAACCCGTACCATTACCATGCCCAGAGGCGCAAGCACTCTGCAGATTACTCCGGAAATCATTAACTATTCCACTTCCGAACCCTATGTATGCTACTACATGGAAGACTACAAGGGCGGAGAAAAGACTACGGTTCTGCAGAGCGAGCTGAACTCAATTCTCTACACAGCTCTTTCCGCAGGGTCTCACAAGTTCCACCTTTCCATTCTGGATGAACCCAATGGCAAGGTTATCGAGGAAATCGTCTACGACGTGGTTAAGGAAACTGAAATTTACGACCACGCGTGGTTTAAGGCGTTCTTCTTCGTGGAACTGATGTTCATTACCATCTGGTTCACATGGTTCATTACTCGCAAGCTTACAGCCCGCACCATGGAACTGCAGAAGCGTGAAATCGCACTGGCTAAAGAACAGGTGCGCATGGGCAACGAAACGATTCTCGCCATCGCCCGCACCGTAGACGCCAAGGATGCCAATACAAGCGAACACTCCGTCCGCGTTGCGGAATACTCCGTATTAATCGCAGAAAGGCTGGGCTATTCCGAAGAAGCCATCGAAAATCTCAGAAAGACAGCTCTGCTCCACGATATCGGCAAAATCGGTATTCCCGACAGCGTGCTGAACAAGCCGGACAGACTTACAGACGAAGAATATGCAGTAATGAAGTCCCACGTAACCCGCGGTGCGGAAATTCTTAAGGACTTTACTCTCGTAACAAACGTACACGAAGGCGTGCTCTACCACCACGAACGCTACGACGGCAGCGGCTATGCTTCCGGACTTTCCGGTAAGGACATTCCCGAAACAGCCCGTATCGTCGGCGTTGCAGACGCTTTCGACGCCATGACGGCTAACCGTGTATACCGTAAGAAACTGAATCTTGATTATGTAATTTCCGAACTGAAGAACGGACGCGGCAAGCAGTTCGACCCGGATATTACAAACATCATGCTGGATCTTATCGCCGAAGGAAAAATCGACGTAAACAAGCTGTACGAGGAGGGAAACTAACATGAAAACAGAAGAAAAAATAGTTTCTCTTTTAACCGCTTTAGTTATCGTCGCTGCATTTTTCCTGGGAACAATCTTTACTAAGGAAGACGATTCCCGCGTTCTTAAAGTCGGCTTCATCTACGTAGGAGACGGCGCCACAGCTTACACTAAAAACTACATGAATGCCCAGGACATCATTAATGAAACCTACGGCGATAAGGTAGAATGCATAGCTAAATACAACGTAGTTGAAGGCCAGGAAGCGCCATTCGTGCAGGATTTGGTAGATGAGGGCTGCGAAATTATCTTCGGCGGAAGCTACGGCTTCGGCGAATCCATGGTTAATGTAGCGAGAAATTATCCGAACATCCAGTTCTGCCACGCTACAGGCGTTATGGCCGCCATAGAAAATCCGCCCGATAATTACCACACCTATATGGGGCACATCTACGAAGGGCGCTACATTACCGGTGTTATCTGCGGCATGAAACTGCAGGAAATGGTTGAACGCAATAACATTACGCCGGATGCAGCTGTTATCGGCTACGTTGCAGCGTTCCCCTATGCAGAAGTTATTTCCGGCTACACAGCTTTTTATCTCGGCGCAAAGAGTGTCTGCCCCAGCGTAACCATGAAGGTAAAGTATGCCAATACCTGGAGCAGCTACACCATAGAAAAGAGGCTTGCAGAAGAACTTCTGAACGAAGGCTGCATTATTATTTCTCAGCACTCCGATACATCCGGACCTGCTGTAGCATGCGAAAACTTCGCAAAGGACAGAGATGTTTTCCACGTGGCTTACAACCAGAGCATGCTGGATGTAGCTCCTACAACATCCATTACCGGCTGCAGAATCGACTGGGCTCCCTACGAAGTTGCAGCTGTAGGTGCAGTTCTTAACGGCAAGAAGATCGAAAATGCTTTGGGAAGCAAAGTTAATGTCAACGGAAACGATGCCGGTGCAGGTATCGCAGAAGGCTGGGTAGAAATGCTGGAACTCAACGACGTTATTGCTCCTGCAGGCTCTAAAGAAGCTATCGAAAGGTGCATTAAGGGCTTCGCTTCCGGACGCCTGGACGTTTTCTCCGGCGAATTTATCGGCGTGGATCCTTTCAATGCACTGGATAAGATCGACCTTTCCAAGACGCCATTTAAGGAAAACGCAGATTCTTCTGCACCCAGCTTCCACTACATTCTGGAAGACGTAATTACCATAGAATAATCTAAATTAAGCGGTTCTTGATTGCAGAGCCGTTTAAAGTTAAAATGAATTATGTTAATACAGCTCCGAGCCTTGCGATCTAAAGCTTAAGCCACGATTTCAAGGCCGGGAAGAATTCTTCCCCGGGGCCCTGCGGGAAACCAATGGACCTTCCTTATTGAAAAGGAGACCGTAAAGCGATTGTTCGCTCTCTTTTTGCGTACTGCGGTCCTGCCTTTTCGGAGGCAGGATTTTTGTTTATATTTTGGAGAAAAGCTTATGAAATTAATTAAGACAGTAGATGCAATCGGCCACGTGCTCTGCCACGACATGACCCAGATTATCCCTGGAGTAACCAAAGATGCCAGATTCAGAAAAGGCCACGTGGTTCAGGAAGAAGATGTACCCGTGCTCCTTTCCATGGGCAAGGAAAACCTGTATGTATTTGAAATGGCAGAAGGTTTTATCCACGAGGACGAAGCTGCAGCAATGCTGGTTAAGCTCTGCTTAAACGATAATATGACCCAATCCGAGCCAAAGGAAGGCAAAATCGAACTGAAAGCAGCCTGCGACGGGCTGTTCATGGTGGACAGAAAGCGCCTTGCAATGGTAAACGGCCAGGACCAGCTTATGATTGCCACAAGACGCGGTAATGTAGCCGTTAAGAAGGGCGACAAGCTGGCAGGAATGCGTGTAATTCCCCTCGTAATCGAAAAGGCAAAGCTGGACAAGGCTGCTGAAATGTGCGGAAGCGAACCGCTCCTTAAAGTTGTTCCTTACAAAGTTAAGAAAGCTGCAGTTATCGTAACCGGCAGCGAAGTTGCAAAGGGCTTAATCGAAGATAAGTTTGGCCCCGTAGTAGAAGCAAAGCTTGCAGCTTACGGCGTTGAAACAGTATTCAGAACCAAGTGCATAGACGACGATGCGACTATCCTTGCAGCAATTAAGCAGGCAAGGGAATCCGGCGCAGAAATTATCCTCTGCACAGGCGGCATGTCCGTAGACCCGGATGACAGAACTCCCGGTGCAATCAATGCAAGCGGTGCAAGAGTTGTTACTTATGGTGCACCCACGCTTCCCGGCGCAATGCTCTGCCTGGGCTATTTCGAAGACGGAACACCCATTATGGGCCTGCCCGGCTGCGTAATGTACGCAAAATCCACTATTTTCGACATTATTCTGCCCAGAACTCTGGCAGGAGTTGAAATTACAAAGGCAGAAATTGCAGAACTGGGCTACGGCGGACTCTGCCTCGGATGCCCTGAATGCAGATTCCCGGACTGCAGCTTCGGCTGCGGCCTCTAAGGTGAAAAAATGTTTATAAGCGTAGAAGAAGCTTTAAAAATTATAGAAAACATTCCGATGTGCGAAAAAGAAGAGCAGGTTTCGGTCTACGACTGCTGCGGCAGAACTGCAGCAAAGGACCTGGCTGCCCTTATTTCCCAGCCGCCTTTCCCCAGATCTCCTCTGGACGGTTTTGCCTTCAGAAGCGAAGACGTTAAAGGCGCGAGCAAGGAAAGCCCTGCACTTTTAAAGCAGATAGGCGAAGCTCTGGCAGGCTGCAGCACCAAATTTTTTGTCGGTGAAGGCCAATGCATAAGGCTCATGACCGGCAGCCCCATCCCGGAGGGAGCAGATGCAGTTATAGGCATCGAAGATGCGCGCTGGGATGCAGAAGGAAATGTAGAAATCCTTAAGGAAGTAAAGCACTACGGAAACTATGTCTTCGCAGGAGAAGACTTTAAAGAAGGACAGATTTTATGCAGTAAAGGCGATAAGATTGACGCTGCTGCCGCAGGCTGCCTGGCCGCGGCCGGCTACAGCCTCGTCCCGGTCTGCCGCCGGCCGCGGGTGGCCGTAATGGCCACGGGAAGCGAAATCGCTTCCCCAGGCAGCCCCTTGCAGCACGGAAGAATATACGATTCAAACTCCGTATACATTACTTCCCGCTTAAAGCAAATGGGCTTCGAAACCTCCGGCTGCATAATTAAAGACGATAAAGAAGAAATAAAATCAAGACTTAAAGAACTTACCTCTGAATGCGGAGAAGGCGGCCTGGTAATAACTACAGGCGGCGTTTCCGTAGGCGATGCAGACTACATGCCTTTAGTCCTGGAAGAGCTGAATGCGGAGATACTCTTCCGCGGAGTAGCTCTTAAGCCCGGCTCTCCTCTGATGCTCGGGGTCACCGAAGGCTGCTACGTGCTCTGCCTTTCCGGAAACCCCTACGCCGCAGCCGCAACCTTCGAACTCTTCGCAAGAGCGGTTCTGGAAAGATTAAGCGGCGAAGCAGTGGCCATGAAGATCGCCGAAGGCAGCCTTTCCTGCAGCTTCGAAAAGGGCAGCGGCGTGCCCAGATTCTTAAGAGCCCGCCTGGAAGAAGGGCAGATTATAAGTCCGGAAGGCCATTCCAGCGGCCAGCTCTACACCATGCACGGCTGTACCTGCTTTGCTCAGCTGCCTGCAGGCCCCGGCCCTTACCCCAAGGGAACAAAACTTAAAGTTGATATAATTTAGGAGTTAAAATGGCTGAATT
>JAKSSQ010000033.1 GCA_024403005.1 Clostridia bacterium
TCAGCGCCTGTAGCTTCCTTAATCTGTTCGATTGTGTAGTCTTCGTATCTTTCTACGAGTGTGAGACCTTCGGGAAGGTATCTCATAACGCCCATTTCTGTGATGATAACGTCTACAACCTTTTCAGCTGTAAGGGGCAGTGTGCACTTCTTGAGGATCTTATGAGCACCCTTCTGTGTGTGCAGCATTGCTACGATTACTTCCTTAGCGCCAACTACGAGGTCCATAGCGCCGCCCATACCTGCGATGGACTTGCCGGGAACGATCCAGTTAGCGAGGTTGCCTTCTTCGTCTACCTGCATAGCGCCCAGAACTGTAGCGTCTACGTGTCCGCCTCTGATGATAGAGAAGGATTCTTCGGAACCGAAGTAGTTAACGAAAGGCATAGCTGTAACGAAGTTACCGCCGGAGTTGATGATTTCTGCATCTCTTTCTTCGGGTGCAGCTACGGGGCCGAGGCCGATGAAGCCGTTTTCGGACTGGAGAATGATATCTACGCCTTCGGGAAGGAAGTTGGATACCATTGTGGGAAGACCGATACCAAGGTTAGCTACGTCGCCGTCCTTGAATTCAAGTGCTGCTCTCTTAGCAATTCTTGCCTTTAAATCTGCCATGGTTCTTCTCCTTCCACAATATAAGTTACATATACGCCAGCGATTGCGAAATCGTCAGGATGCTTTTCGCCGATTTCATATACCTTTTCTGCGCCAAGAAGAACATGGTCTGCGCCCATAGCCATTACGTGGTTGAAGTTCTTTGTAGCCTTGCTGCAGCTGAAGTTACCGAGCTTATCGCATTCAGTAGCTCTGCAGAATGCCCAGTCAGCGTGGAGAGGCTTTTCGAGGAGGTAATCCTTGCCATCAATTGTAACTCTTTCCTTCTTTTCGGAAATTCTTACCTTGATGTCGCCTACGGGGATTTCGTCACCGGATTCGATGAGTGTTCCCAGACCTGTCGGTGTAAGAACGCCGCCGAGGCCAGCGCCTGCTGCTCTGATTCTTTCAGCGAGTGTTCCCTGGGGTACGAGTGTAACCTTCAGTGTACCAGCCATAAGGCCTTCACCGATAATGGGGTTCATACCAACGTGGGAAGCGATGATGTGGTCAACCTGACCGTTAGCGAGAAGCTTAGCAACGCCTCTGTTTCTGCCGTTTGTGTCGGGGTTGGATGCGGGAAGACCACCATCGTTAGCGATGATTGTCAGGTGCTTTGTTCCCTGAGCTACGAGAGCGTCGATGAGAACTTCAGGTGAACCTGTTCCGAGGAAGCCGGCAACCATAATGGTATCGCCGTCTTTAATTCCGGAAACAGCCTGTGCAGCTGTTACCATTTTGTTTTTCATGAAATTTCTCCCTTCTTATTTGCTATGCCCTCTTGCGTTCTACCAGTTCCTGGAGAATGTAAGAAGCCACATGTTCAGCATATGTTTCAGGTCCGAAGCCTGCATCGAAACCGAGTTCCTGAGCCAGTTCGTGAGAAATTCTCGGGCCGCCGCAGAGCAGGAGCATCTTATCTCTAATGCCTTCTGCTTCGCAGAGTTCGATCATGTTTGTCAGATTGATGATGTGTACATCCTTCTGAGTAACTGTCTGGGAAACAAGGATTGCATCGGCATTCAGTTCGATTGCCTTTGCGATGAGTTCTTCGTTAGGTACCTGTGAACCCATATTAACTGCGATCATGCCTGTGCCGGGCTGGAGAGGATCGTGGAATCTTTCGAGACCAAAGTGACCGTGGAAGCCCTTCATGTTCATGATAGCGTCGATACCTACTGTATGAGCGTCTGTACCTGTGGAGGCACCAACAACTACGATAGGTCTTGTGAAGTGATCCTTCATGTACTGGATGCATTCTACTCTGTCCATAACAGTAGATTCAACCTTAGTTACATGAATCTGAGTGTAGTCAACAGTGTGCTGGCACTTGCCGTATACGATAACGTATGTGTAGCCAATGCCCAGGTCCTTGTGATAAACCACGTTGGGTTCTTCCAGACCCATCTTCTTAGCAAGCTGTCTTGCTGCTTCCCAAGCTTCGTCTCCATCGGGTACGGGGAGAGTAAAGCTTGTCTGAACCATACCATCGTTCAGAGTGTCGCCGTAAGGCTTGATCTTGGTAAGATCAACTGTTGTATTAGCTGTAGCAGTTGTATGACTCATTATTTTGCACCTCCCAGCATCTTTTCAATGAACGGGTTGAAGTACATTTCGTCTCTAACGCATACGCCTTCGAGACCCTTACCGCCTTCGAAAGGTCTCTTGATAGCAGCGAACTTACCAGCTTCGATAGTTGCGAACAGACCGTCCTTTTCAACTTCTGCCAGCAGAGCGTCTGCCTTTACGAGAACTTCCTGAGCTCTTGTCTGAATAATACCACCCTTCTTGTATTCAACTTCGTCGCCGATGTGTCTTGCATTGTTGAAGACATATTTAGCGTTTTCAATTGAAAGCATTCTGTCGTGGAGGTGAGGTGTGTGAATAGCTTCTGTGAGCATGCCCAGCAGCTGGAGGGACTGGCCTGTCCATACAGCGATGAGGTTGAACAGAGCATCCTGGATGTGTCCGCGGAAGATGTTGCCTGTCATGAACTTTGTGGGGGGCATGTACTTAAGAGATGCTCTGGGGAAGATTTCTCTTGCCATCTGAGCCTGAGCGAGTTCGAGGAGGAAGCCGTCTTCTGTTTCGGGATCCATTTCGAATGCGTGGCCGAGACCCATCTGTTCGGGCTTGATGTTAGCCAGAACAGCGAACTGTTCGTTGAGCATCTGGGAAGCGAGTACTGTATGTGCTGCTTCGATAGCGTCGTCTGTTGTGAGGTAGTTATCTTCGCCGGAGTTGAAGATAATGTCGCAGTAACCGATGATAACTCTGGAGAAGAACTGATCTACGATAGTTCTCTGCATGTTGATGTCGCGGAAGAGAATACCGTAAATAGCGTCGTTGAGCATTACGTCCAGTCTTTCGAGAGCGCCCATAGCTGCGATTTCAGGCATGCACAGACCGGAGGAGTAGTTGCAGAGACGGATGTATCTGCCGATTTCTTCGCCTACTCTGTCGAGTCTTTCTCTCATGATACGGAAGTTTTCCTGTGTAGCGTATGTACCGCCGAAACCTTCTGTTGTTGCACCGTAGGGAACGTAGTCCAGCAGAGACTGAGCTGTTGTTCTGATTACGGCGATGATGTCTGCGCCCTGACGAGCAGCAGCTTCTGCCTGGTTAACGTCTTCGAAAATGTTACCTGTAGCAACGATTACATAGAGGTAGGGGCGCTTTCCTTCGCCGATTGTTGCCAGATATTCATTTCTCTTTGCAGTCTGCTTGCGGATCTTAGCAAGGGATTCCTCTACATAAGGCTCAATTGCCGCACGAGCCTCTTCTACTGTAACGGGGTCCAGCTTTGTAATGTCCAGTTCGCCTGTAGCTACTGCATCTGCGATCTCCTGGGGAGTCTTTCCTGTTCTGATGATAGCATTGCCGATCCAGTAAGCTACGCCTCTGGGCAGGCCGCCTGCATCTTTGATTGCGTCAACAAGTACATTGGGCAGAGGTCTTTCAACGTCGTCTACACCGTCGATACCGAGAAGTCTTACAACTGTTCTTTCGGTAGAAACTGTAGTATGTTCGTTGATGAATTCCTGCATGCTTTCTGCGATATTCTTCGCATGAGCTCTTGCACTGTCGATGACTTTCTGATCAAGATTGAGTTTGCTTGTCATCCTTTGTCTCCTTCATCGAATGTTAATTATTTAACTAACCAATCTATTATATCAAATAACCCTTTGCTTCGTCTATAATTTCGTCGTATACTCCGAGAATTTTTGCAATATTCAGAGCTTCGCGGGGAGCTGCCGAGCCGTCTTCGATGGGTACGAGGTGGTAATCCATGTACTTTCCGATAATTCCTATGCGCTCTTTCCGGTTCGCATAGGTAAGCTCTCTCTCCAGTTTGTCGAAATCCACGCCGGAAAGGCCCTTAACCTGCAGGTTGTGCACGTGTGACCCAACGGCCGCGTGGTCGAAGTGAGTAGTGATGATTGTTATATATGGTTTGCCTGAAAAATACTTTATGAAGCTCTTCGTAAGGGCGAGACCTTCTGCCGGATTTGTGCCGGAAGCGATTTCGTCGATTACGATAATGGAGCGGTCTCTGGCATTGTCCAGAATTTCGCGGAGTTCTTCCATTTCGCTGCCGAAACTGGAAAGGCCTCTCTGAATGTTCTGGCTGTCGCCGATGAGCACCTGCACGAAGTCCGAAAGCCCTACGCAGGCTCTCTTTGCAGGAACGTACATTGCGTACTGGGTAAGCAGAGCTATCTGAGTAATCATCTTAATGGAAACGGTTTTGCCGCCCATGTTCGCACCTGTTACGGCGCAGACTCCGTCTTCCAGCTTTACGCTTACCGGGCAGTATTCGCCGCCCTTGCTCCTGAGCACGCTCTCTACGACCAGGTTTCTGCCTTCCTCGATTTCGATTATGTGTTCCTCTGCAATTTCAGGTCTTGTGCAGTTCCTTTCGATTGCGTAGAGCACCTTGGCCAGATCCCAGTCCAGGTTTCCGATTACGCTGCAGTTGTGTTCCAGCTTGTCCTTGTAATACGCTACGTCTTTTGTAAGCTTTTCGCAGATGCGGTACTCTTCTTCTTCGATGCGTCCGTTAAGGTCTTCCGACCTCTTTTCTATCTCGTACATTTCCTCGTTGGGAGCGACGGTGAACACAACGGTCATGTAGTCCTCGTCGGAGCGCTGAAGCTCCTTAAGGCTTTCCGCCAGTTCCATAAGCCCCTTGTTTGCTTTAGGAACCATGAGTTCGCATTTCGGCGTCATACGGAAGCCGTGCTGCTGTTCGAGCATCTGCCTTACAGCTTTCTGGGCTTTGCGCATGTCTATTTCAAGCTGGCGCTTTTCCTTGCGCAGTTCTCCCAAAACAGGAGAAAAGGCATCGTAAATGTAAAACGTATCTATTCTTTCGCCGCTGGGGTCCAGAATGTCCAGAAGTCTTGTGGTTTCCACAAGTCTGTATCTTTCCGGAACCTTAGCCATAGATTCTTCCAGAACTGTGCTTATCCTCTTCGTTCTGAGGAGGAAAGCCTTAACTTCGAAGAGTTCTACGATACTTAAAACCGTAGTTTCCGAACGGGAAAGGGTTCCGCTCATTTCCTTGATTCCGCACATGTTGACGAGCACGTCGTCTACCAGGCTTTTATTCTCTTCGGCAAACTTGCGGAGGATATCCATGTCGTCGTAAGCGGCGCGGAGCTCTGCTTCGCTGCCGGGTCTGTACGGTCTGAATTCCTTTTTCTTTTTCTCTCCGTAGGAAGTATGGGGACTCATGTCGCTCATTACAGCTTCGAGTCCGACTTCCGTACGGCTTCTGGTATTCGCAAGAAGCTTAACAGTTGTTGTACTCATTCAAGACCTCCTGCTCTTACGTCGAAAACTGGTACGTTTACATCTTCCAGTGCGGTCTGCATTGCATTCCGCAGCTGTTCGTGGTCGAAATTGTAGCCCTGGGGAGCGTATGGGTTCACCGTTACGGCGGCAACCTGAATGTTCTGCATGACCTTAACGTTAAGGCCGCGCTTCTTAAGCTGCTGCCACTTTACGGCACCAACAAACACTCTCGTGGGGTCGGGAAGCACGATGGTGATCCCCTGCAGTTTCTTCGGATTTATATTGTCCAGAATGCTCTCTGTAAGAGCACCCGGAATGTAGACGAATCTCGTGCGGTCTGTGATCGCAGTATCCAGAGCTTTTCCTGCTCCGAGCGCCGTGCGGACACCCAGGTCGGTTACTCTGTTTTCATCGTCCATTGTTAATATACGATATACATCCTTTGTTTCTTCGGAGAAGGCGCTCCTTGCGGGACCTTCTTCCAGTTTAGGCGTCTGGTACAGGCTCACAATGTGGACCGTGTCCTCAACCACAATCTTCATACTTCTGCTGATTGTCGCTCCGGTGGCCAGGATTATTGCATCCGATGTTTCCGGCGCAGCTATGGACTTTCTGTCGATAGCTCCGTCGATGAAAATCATGTCGCATCCGTAGCCGCGCATGTCTTCGCACAGTTTTTTATGCTCGACAACGCTGCCGGGACCGGCAATCTGCACGTATCCGCTTTCGGCAACTCTGCAGATGAGAATGTTTCCCATGGGAGTTCTGTAATCGGTACGCTTTAAAATTTCAAGACCTGTTTCCGCAAGCTCGTAGAGCTTAACCGGTACCGTAACAATAGTGTCGGTAAAGAGGTAAACCTTGGGTTTTTCCGTTGAGGTCACCACGTCTGTGGTTTCCCCGTCGCGGCCCGTGGATGTGACCCCTACAACGAGGCCTTCGTCGAAAGCTTCTTCCAGAATGTAGTTGAGAGCTGTGGTCTTGCCTGCATTTTTAGCCATTCCAACTATGGAAAGGGTATAATATTTATCTTTTAAGCTGGCAACAAAGCCCATTCAGCCTCCTGAAGATTGATTTTTTGATAAAAGAGGACGGATGTTAATCCGCCCTCTCTGAGTGTTCTTTGAGAAGTATTACTTCTTGTTTCTCTTATGTCTGAGCAGATCCTGGGGTTCCATGGAGAGTCTCTGACCTCTGTGGAGACCTTCAACGCCTTCATAAACATACTTCTTCTTGCCTGTGCAAACGTCGCATGTGCATTCGAGCTTAGGCAGATCTGTGGGTTCTGTGTATGTTGTGATAACGCCTTCGTAGTTTCTGAGAACGTACTTTCCGGGGCTCTGAGAGATGATGTACTGGGGCATAACAGGTGTCTTGCCGCCGCCTCCCGGTGCGTCTACTACGAATGTAGGTACGCAGTAACCGGATGTGTGTCCTCTGAGACCTTCGATAATTTCGATACCTGCAGAAACGGGTGTTCTGAAGTGTTCGATACCGAGGGACAGGTCGCACTGATAGATGTAGTAAGGTCTTACTCTCATCTTAACGAGCTTGTGAACCAGATCCATCATGATGTGCGGGCAGTCGTTGATTCCTCTGAGGAGTACGGACTGGTTACCGAGGGGGATACCTGCGTCAGCAAGCTTAGCGCAAGCTGCCATGGATGTTTCTGTAACTTCCTTCGGTGTGTTGAAGTGAGTATTGAGCCAGATGGGGTGATACTTCTTCAGCATGTTAACCAGATCGTCTGTGATACGCTGCGGGCATACAACGGGTGTTCTGGAACCGATTCTAACGATTTCAACGTGGGGGATTTCTCTCAGCTTGGAGATGATGTATTCAAGTACATCGTCTTCAACGAGCAGAGCGTCGCCGCCGGAAAGGAGTACGTCTCTTACAACAGGAGTATTTCTGATGTATTCGATGCACTTATCGATATCTTCCATGCTTCTAGCGCCGTCTGTTTCGCCAGCAAGTCTTCTGCGTGTGCAGTGTCTGCAGTACATGGAGCACTGGTCTGTAATGAGGAACAGTACTCTGTCCGGATATCTGTGTGTAAGTCCGGGAGCGGGGGAGTCTTCATCTTCATGAAGGGGGTCCAGCATGTCTGCATCGCTTCTGTGGTTTTCAGCGATTACAGGTACAGCCTGCATTCTAACGGGGCAGCGGGGATCATCTACATCCATGAGGGATGCATAGTAAGGTGTGATGCCCATACGGAAGTTCTTAGCAACTTCGCGGATGTCTGCTTCTTCCTGAGCTGTGAGGTTGATAACCTTCTTCAGGTCTTCTACTGTTGTGATTCTGTTAGCTACCTGCCAGTGCCAATCGTTCCACTGTTCTTCGGTAACGTCTTTCCAGAGTTCGATATCCTTAAAATAACGTGCCATTATTTATTCTCCTAATGTTTAACTTCTTAGAGCCTCGGTCTGCAAGCTTTTAATTAAGCGTACATTTCTTCGAAGAGCTTTCTGAGTCCTTCGTGTTCTCTGAGGCACTGGAGTGTAACGTCTGCGTGGTTCTTTGTGTAACCGTTGCCGATGATCATATTTACGTCCTTGCCTACGCCTTCAGCACCGAGAGCTGCCTTTGTGAAGGATGTAGCCATGGAGAAGAAGTAAACTGTACCATCGTCCTTGCAGGAGAGGATGGAAGCCATTTCTGTGTTTTCGATGGAAACGCAGTTGATAACAACGTCGAAGAGTTCGCCGTTTGTGAGTTCCATTGCCTTTTCATACATGCCAACAGCATCTGTAGCATCCATGTGGAAGTATTCGTGAGCGAGATCCAGATCTCTTGCTCTCTGTTCGGACTTAGCAGAACCTGCAGCGCAAACTACGAGACCGTCTACGCCAACTCTCTTCTTTGCTTCGTAGAGGCAAAGGAGACCGGACTTTCCGCCGCCGCCGATAACGAGAACCTTCTGGTTCAGCTGGCAGAGCTTAGCAGCCTGTGCGGGAGCACCAGCAACGTCCAGAGCGGACAGAGCTGTCTTTTCGGGCATGTCTGCGGGAATCTTTCCGTAGATACCGGACTGGAAGAGGATTGCCTTACCCTTGATGTCAACCTGGTCGATAGCAGGTCTCATTTCGATGATTTCGTCAATTCTCAGCGGTGTGAGGGAGAGGGATACCAGTGTAGCAATCTTGTCGCCAACCTTCAGGTCGCCCTTATAGTTTTCGCCAATCTGTTCAACAGTACCGAGAAGCATTCCGCCGGAACCTGTCCAGGGGTTCTTGTGCTTACCAGCGTTAGCAACGATTTCCTTCATCTTTGCGCCGATAGCATCCATTTCTTCCTTTGTTGTTACTTCTGCGGGCTTCTTGTTAAGAACGCGCTTAACGATTTCTGTGAAAGAAGCGGAGTCGATGTTCAGTGTCTTTACGTCGATAAGTACTTCGTTGTCGTAGATTTCCATGTTATTGTCAATAACATCTGCGGGCTGGGGAAGTACACCCTTGGGAGAGATAACGCGGTGTGTGCCGTAGGGGTTACCTTTTTTCTGCATAATTTTGTCCTCCTTATAATAAAACTACCTAGTGTAAAGCCTTGGTTAGGGATAAGAGCCTTTTGACCCAATTTATCCAACTATTATATTATCAATTACTTGTTAAAAAGTAAACAAGAAAATTGTTTTTTCAGACCAAATGATGTATACTATATACAAGTGATTTTCCCCTTCGTTGCACAAATTCGGCAATAAAATGCTGCATTTTTTGTGGGAGATAACATAAAAGGTTATTATGATTTTTTTCTAGGAGGACAAAATGGAAAAAGTAACATCTACAATCAGATTAAGAATGTCCGCTAAGGATGCACACTACGGTGGCGAACTGGTAGACGGAGCACACATGGTTCACCTTTTCGGCGACGTAGCTACAGAACTTCTCATTAAGCTGGACGGCGACGAAGGCCTCTTCTGCGCTTACGATAACGTAGAATTCCTCGCTCCCACATACGCTGGCGACTACATCGAAGCTTACGGCGAAATCGATAAGATCGGCAACACATCCAGACACATGGTATTCGAAGCTCGCAAGGTTGTTGTTTCCAGAAAGGACATCTCCGCTTCCGCAGCAGACTTCCTCGAAGAACCCATCGTTGTATGCAGAGCTTCCGGCACATGCGTTACACCCAAGGAATGCAAGAGAAAGTAATTCAATTGTGACCCAATTTAAGCCGCTGCCCAAAACGCAGCGGTTTTTTAGTGCATTTGGCCGGAAATAGGTTATAATGTCTTAAAATGTTTTTTCGGGAGAAATAAATATGAGACTTAACAAGTACATCGCTCAGGCCGGCATCTGCTCCAGACGCAAGGCCGACGAGCTTACAAAAGAAGGCAAAGTTAAAATCAACGGCGCAGTCATGAAGGAGCCGGGCTACGATGTCCAGGACGGCGACGTGGTAATGGTTGGAGGGGTCACCCTTGAAGCCCCCGAGCAGCACGTTTACTATGCGCTCAACAAGCCCTGCGGCTACATAACCACAACATCGGACGAAAAGGACAGGCCCACTGTAATCTCTCTTCTTACAGACGTTACTGCCAGAGTTTATCCGGTAGGAAGACTGGACGGAGACACCAGCGGACTGCTGCTCCTTACAAACGACGGAGACCTTACATACCACGTATCTCACCCGTCCAAGAAGGTCTACAAGACCTACCTGGCACTGGTTGCCGGCTATCTTAAGAAGGACGAGCTCTGGGCTTTAAGAAACGGCGTGGATATCGGAGAAAAAAGGCCGACCGCACCGGCAAGAGTTACGATTCTTAAGGAAAAGAGCGACACAACTCTGCTGGAAATCCAGATCTGCGAAGGCAGAAACCGCCAGGTCCGCAGAATGTGCAAGGCTGTAGGCCATACTGTCCTCGAGCTGCAGAGAACCGCCATCGGCGAAATTAAGCTGGGAAGGCTGCTGGAAGGCAACTACCGCAAGCTGACCCCGAGAGAAATCGAATATTTAAAGAACTGCTAAAGTAAAAAAGACCCCCGAGATGTCTCGGGGGTTTGTTTTATTTCTGGATTTGCTTATATCTCTTGATCTTGCCTGTGGTGGTCTTTTCCATGGGTTCAGTCGTAAGATATCTTCTGTAGATCTGCTTATATGCAGGCAGTTCTGCGCTTATTGCTTCGATGTCTGCCTTAACTGCTGCTTCGATTTCTTCCATTGTGGAAGCGCCGCGGGTTTCTGCGATTCTCTGCGGATCGTAAACGATACGTACGCTCAGAACCAGATCCTTAAGGTCTCCGTCCTTTTCTCTCGCTTCGCCGAATACCATGTTTTCCTGGACGTACGGCAGGTTGCCTACGAGGATTTCCAGTTCTTCCGGATATACGTTCTTGCCGTTCTTAAGGACGATAACGCTCTTCTTTCTGCCGCAGATAAAGATGTTGCCCTTTGCGGAAATCCTTGCCAGGTCTCCGGTGTGGAGCCATCCGTCGGGTTCAAGAATCTCGTCTGTAGCTTCCTGGTTTTCGTAGTAGCCCTGCATAACGATGCCGCCGCGGACGATAATTTCGCCGACGCCTTCGCTGTCCGGATCGTCGATTGCAACTTCGATGCCGGGGATAGCCTTGCCGATGGAGCCTGCTTCGATGGTATATTCGTTTTCAGCAGCGATTACCGGGGAGGTTTCGGTCATGCCGTAGCCCTGAACCACCGTAATACCCATGGCTGCGAAATCCCTTGCAACTACCGGGTCCAGAGGAGATGCGCCGCTAATAATGTAGCGCAGGCCGCCGCCCAGCTTTTCCAGAATTTCTCCGAAGAGCTTCTTGCGGATGTCGATGCCAAACTTAAGCAGGAAGTTGCTTATCTTAATGCCCTTCTTAAATGTGGCCATCTTGCCCTGCTTTTCGATTTCTGCCATAACCTTCTTGTAAATGGATTCGATAAGCAGAGGCACGCAGATAAATACACTTACCTTGTATTCCACCAGGTTCTTCTGAACGTACTTTAAGCCGTCGCAGTATACGCTTTCCGCGCCGGTAAAGAGCATTACGCACTGTCCGGTGAATCCGAAAGTGTGGTGGTAAGGCAGGAACGCCATGTTAACATCACCTTCCAGCAGATTTTCTGCCATGCAGGTGCAGTAAATGTCGTAAGTAATGTTGTACTGGCTCTGCATAACCGCCTTGGCTATGCCGGAAGTGCCGGATGTAAAGAGGATGGTCCATACCTGCTTGCCGTCGATGGGCAGCTGCTTATAAGCTTCCTTTTCGCTTTCCGGGGCAGCGTTTCCTTCTGCCAGGATGTCACTCATGTGAACCCATCCATCCAGGTCGTCCATGGCTACAAACTCCAGATTCTTTCCAGCTTCGCTTTCCTTAAGCTGCTTTGCCAGCTCTTCGTGGAGGTCATCGAAGACCAGGATGTCTGCTTTAGCCTTCTGAATGGAGAATTCCAGTTCCTGATAAGGCAGGTCCTTATCCAGCGGCACGATAATGCCGAGGCCGGAAACCTGCGCAAAGTATGTAATGACCCAATCGTAGCGGTTCTTGCCGATTACAGCCATGCGCTTTCCTGTTCCGAAGCGCTTCATGAAACCTGTGCCCAGGGCTTCTGTATCCGCAAGGAACTGCTTATAGGAAACGATTCTGTATTCCGCAGGAGAACTCTTGGTTTCCTTCTTTGTTTTAATCTTAAATGCCGTCTTATCTCCGAATCTTTCTGCGCAGCCTCTCTGCAGTTCGCGTAAATCCGCATAGAGAGGAACTTCTTTAATGGGAGCAAGATTCTTAACGGGAATTCTGTTCATAATCGGACCTTATCTTCCTTTCGATAATAGGGTATTGTTTATCTTTATTATAGTTATATCATATCTCTTTCGAAAGATGCCAGACATTTTAAACGTTTTGCCACTTACTATACAATATCAGCAAATATGTTTAAGAAAAAAGCACCCCAAAGGTGCTTTTCTTAAAAAATGCTAAATATTCAGCAGGTTTTCCAATGCGAAAGCCACGCCGTCGTCGTCGTTAGTAAGGGTAATATAATCCGCTGTATCCAGCAGTTCTTCCACCGCATTGCCCATGGCAACACCGATACCTGCGTGACGAACCATTTCGGTGTCGTTTGTGGAATCGCCGAAGGACATGATGTTTTCAGCTGCGTATCCGAGGCTGCCTGCCAATTCGTCCCGGGCTC
>JAKSSQ010000034.1 GCA_024403005.1 Clostridia bacterium
CGGAAACATTATTAGTGTAGAAGATAAGAAAAACAAGGGTAATTAGAGATGAAATCAAGGAAAATTATTACATTTGTGCTCGCCGCAATCCTGGTCCTGAGCCTGGTTCCCGCGCAGATTTTCGCTGCGGGTGCGGTTAAAGTATCTGTGAACAGTAATATATCTGTTGCACAGGGCGACTCTGCATATGTAAATGTAAGCGTACAGGCAGACGAAGAAATAAACTATAAAATCACATTAACCAGTTCAAATAAGGACATAACTATCGCTTCTCCGACATCCGGAATCCTTTCAGGTAATCAGGATCATGTTTTCAGCTTTACAACAGCTAAGAGAATGACACCCGGTTACCATACTATGGAACTGAAGATTGTCGATGCAAATGATGCTAATACAGTATATGCGCAGCGAGAAGTTTCTGTAGATGTTGCAGAAAACCGCGACGGATTTTCAACTCTGGAAATTCCTGCGGTAGATGTTTCATATATCATCAAAGGTTCCGATAAGCTTATCGGAGGTCAGAAGACTTATGTAAGCTTCTCTATTTACAACAGAAGTAACGTAGATATTCGCAATGCGAGAATCACACTTAAGACCCCTCAGGGAATTACTATTGCGGATGGCTCTTTAACTAGAAATTTGGGTTTATTCACTAAAGGTAAAACTTCTACCGTGGAATATCCCATTTTAGTAGATTCTGAAGTTAAAACGGGTTCTTATGAATTTGTAATTACAGTAAGTGGTACAAAATATGAAACTGAATATCTAGTTGTTCCTACTGGTCCAGATACGGGAAAAGTTGAATCACATACAAAACCTGTTGCTCTTGATAACTGTGCAGAAACCATCTACATCCCCGTATCCGGCAAGGGCTCCGCAGCAGGGGATGAGGCAAATCCGATCCTCATGGTCAGCGGCTTCTCCACAGATAAGGAAGTCAAGGCCGGCGACGAATTCGCCCTCAGCTTTAACGTAAAGAATACAAGCTCCAAGAATTTAAGAAACATCAAGCTGGTGGTAAACGGTGCTTCCGGCGCTGTAATCCCCACAGGTTCAAGCAGCCTCTTTATCCAGAACATCGCATCCGGCCAGACAGCTGCCCAGACCATTAACATGAAGGCTCTCAAGGGTGCCAAGTCCGACACTCCGGAAATCCACATAGCCATGAGCTACGAAGACGAAAACGGAAACAAGTTCGACAACACCGACTCCATAACCCTTTCCATGAAGGAAGGCACGGCAGACGGAAGTGTGGTCAACCCCATCCTTATGGTCAGCGGATGCACCTTCGGCGGCAGCGCAGTAACTGCAGGAAACGACTTCCCGCTTACCATTACGCTCACAAACACCAGCGGCAAGACCTTAAGAAACATTAAGATGACCGTGGCAGATGCTTCCGGCTACATCATTCCTTCCAACGGCGCAAGCAGCGTATTCATCGCAAACATCCCGGCAGGCACCTCTGCTTCCAAGACCATCCAGATGAACTGCGCCAAGGCATGCGACAAATCCACCTGCCAGCTCACAGTTTCCACAAGCTACGAAGACCTTAACAGCGGCACATACACCGCAACAGATAACGTTACCATCCCCGTAATCCAGGACAACCGCTTCGTCGTAGACGACATTCTGGACCCGGGCTGGCTCTACGAAGGCGAAGCAGCTTACGTAACAGTAAACTACTACAACATGGGCAGCACTTCCCTGAGCAATCTGCGCATTGCGGTCAGCGGAGTTAACGTGGACGGAAACGCAAGCACTTACGTCGGCAACATCAGCGCTGGCAGAAGCGACTACTACAACTTCAGCTTCTATCCCGAAGCAGCAGGCCCCTGCACAGGTCTCGTAACCTTTACTTTCGAAGATGCGGTAGGCCAGGAAGTTGTCGTTGAAAAGGACTTTACCTTTAATATTAACGAGGCAATGCAGTGGGATGACCCCATCATTGACCCCATTCCCGAACAGCAGCCGGGCCTTCCCCTCTGGGGCAAGGGCTTAATCGCTCTGGCAGTTCTCGCTGCAGGAGTATTCGGCTTTAAGGCAGTAAAGAAGTCCAAGAAAGCTAAGGCGGAGGCACTGGAATTAGATGACTAGCAGAGATATTCTTAAGCTTTGCTTCGGAAATCTCCGCCGCCGCAAGACGCGTACCATACTCTCGGTTGTAGGCGTTGTAATCGGTACCTGCGCCATCGTAATAATGATGTCCATAGGTATCGGCCTTTCTGCAGGCTTCCAGGAACAGATCGAATCCTTCGGCAACCTGCACCTGGTACAGGTCTACGGCTGGGGCGGAGGCGAATCGAAGCTGGACGACAAGACCCTCGCCAAAATCGAGCGGATAGACGGTGTGTCCTGCGTTTCGCCCATAATGTCGGTCTATACCATAATCGGCAACGGCCACATGAAGACCGACAACGGCATCATCGGTATGACCCCGGAAATGATGAGCGCCTTGAATCTGGAACCGGAGCAGGGCAGAATCTTTAATTCTTCCGACAAAGCTCCATTGCTTTTCGGCAAGGCCATCGCGGCGTCTTTCTACGATCCCCGCAAGCAGCAGTACTCCAGCTGGGACGACCTGGAGCCCAAAGTAGACGTCCTTTCCAAATTTGTAATCACCAACGACTACAACTACGGAACCAATAAAGAAGGCGAATCCGACCCGGACGACCGCCGCGAGCTGGTCTACATTGACGCTCAGGGCGTGGGCCTTCTGGCAAACGAATACGACGAATATTCCTATTCCTGCTACACAAGCATCGAATTTGCAAAGGAATTAAAGAAAACCATAAGCAAAGCCAACGGAGAAAGCCAGGGAGGCGGAAATCCCCAGAGTGCAACCTACGACCAGGCTTACGTGTATGTGGACGACATCAATAAAGTGTCCAAGGTCTGCGACGCGATAAGAACCGACTACCAGTTCTCCACCTACAGCTTAAACGACATGCTCGAGGAGATGAACAAGATCGCCCACCTTATCGAAGGCGTTCTCGGCGGCATCGGTGCGGTTTCCCTTTTGGTTGCAGCCATCGGCATCGCCAACACCATGGTAATGTCCGTTTACGAACGCACCAGGGAAATAAGTGTTATGAAGGTAATCGGCGCAAGCCTTAAGGACATCAAGAAGATGTTTCTTATCGAAGCCGGAATGATTGGCTTCATCGGAGGATTTACCGGGCTTATAATAAGCTACACATTATCTTTCGTCGCAAACAAGTTTATTCTGCCCATCGCGGCCGGCACTCTCGGTATTGCAGGCAGCAGGATATCCATTATTCCGATCTGGCTGGCCCTTGCGGCTCTGTGCTTCTCGGCCTTTATCGGCGTTGTTTCAGGATATTCTCCGGCCAAGCGCGCCATGAACCTCTCCGTACTGGAAGGACTCAAGAACGAATAACGGCAAAGCTTTAAAACTGCCTCTTTATCGCAATTAACCGATAAACCGGCAGTTTTTTGTGTGACCGCAATCAATAATAATTACCAATCGCAAATTGTGATTGGTCCCATTTAAAATATTGTTATAAAAATAACAAATAAGTGTTTTATTGTTCAAAATCCGTGTTATACTGAATTGCTTGCGGTCTTAGGGCCGCTATAGTTTTGGATTTTTTTATATATTCACAAAGAGGAGAATAAATTAATGGTTACTATCGATAAGATTTACGAAGCTCGCAAGGCTCTGGAAGGTGTAGCAAGAGTTACACCGCTCACACAGGCTCCCAAGATCGGCGAAACATGCTACATCAAGGCTGAAAACCTTCAGCTGACAGGCGCTTTCAAGATCCGCGGCGCTTACAACAAGATGAGACAGCTCACAAAGGAAGAAGCTGCTAAGGGCGTTGTAGCTTGCTCCGCAGGCAACCACGCACAGGGCATTGCGCTCACAGCTACAATGCTGGGCATTAAGTCCGTAATCTGCATGCCCGCAGGCGCACCTCTCGCAAAGGTTGAAAACACAAAGAACTACGGTGCAGAAGTTGTTCTCGTTCCCGGAATCTACGACGATGCAGCTGCAGAAGCTCAGAGACTCCACGACGAAAAGGGCTACACATTTGCTCACCCCTTTAACGACGAAGCAGTAATCGCAGGCCAGGGCACAATCGCTCTGGAAATCCTGGACCAGCTGCCCGACGTAGAACAGATCGTTGTTCCCATCGGCGGCGGCGGACTCATCTCCGGCGTAGCTATCGCAGCTAAGACACTCAAGCCCGAAGTTAAGGTTATCGGCGTACAGGCTGCTACAGTTCCTTCCATGAAGGTTTCCGTAGAAAAGGGCGCTATCACAACAGTACCCGACGGCGCTACAATCGCAGACGGTATCCACGTTCTTACACCGGGAACACTCACATACGAAGCAGTAAGCAAGTACGTAGACGAAGTTGTTACAGTTTCCGAAGACGAAATCGCAGCAGCTATCCTGTCCCTGCTGGAAGCTCAGAAGACAGTTGCAGAAGGCGCAGGCGCTACAACAGTTGCAGCTTACATGTTCAAGAAGATCGATACAAAGCTCAAGACAGTTTGCGTAGTATCCGGCGGTAACGTAGACGTTACAACACTCTCCAGAATCATCACAAGAGGTCTTACAAAGACAGGCAGAATCCTGGAAATCAACACAAAGATCGAAGACAAGCCCGGCAGCTTAATTAAGCTCCTGCAGGTTGTTTCCGAAACAGGCGCTAACGTTCTCTCCGTATCTCACGAAAGAGAAGACAAGGATTCCGACGTTTCCGCATGCGTAGTAAGAATGGTTGTAGAAACCAGAAACGCAGACCACGTAAACGACATCTACAAGAAGATGAAGAAGTCCGGCTACTCCATCCTGGAAAAGTAGCAAAAAGCTTGAAAATTCAATAATTAAGCTATTGACACCGCGCCTGATAATGGATAAAATTATTAGGCGCGATTGTTTTTGCGAATTTTTTTGTGATGCAAATGCGCCAAATAAGCAAAGGCACAGGCGTAAAGCCCTAGGCCGAACTATCAGTAGTAGTGCCGAAACAGATGGCAGGACGGCCATCAGAGTAGGCGTCGAAAACGATACAGTTGGGTCACCCAAAGGTATCCGAGTAGACAAGGAGGTTAAACATGTCCAGTTACATCGCAAAGCCTTCGGAAATTGAAAGAAAGTGGTACATCCTGGATGCAGAAGGCAAGACTCTTGGTATGCTCGCATCCGAAGCTGCTTCAATTCTCCGCGGCAAGAAGAAGCCCATCTACACACCGTACATCGACTGCGGCGACTACGTAATCGTAATCAACGCTGAAAAGATTCAGGTAACAGGTAAGAAGGCTCAGAAGAAGATTTACAAGCACCACACAGGATATCCCGGTGGACTTCGTGAAATCACATTTGAAAAGCTCATGGAAAAGGACCCCGAAGAAATCATTCGCCACGCAGTAAAGGGAATGATGCCCAAGGGACCCATGGGACGTCAGATGTACAAGAAGCTTAAGGTTTATGTAGGCCCCGAGCACAAGCACGCTGCTCAGAAGCCCGAAGTTTGGGAATTCTAGTAGAGGGAGGAGTATAAAATGGCTAAAATGCAGTATTGCGGAACAGGCAGAAGAAAGTCTTCCGTTGCCAGAGTAAGACTCGTTCCCGGCAATGGTAACATCACAATTAACAAGAAGTCCCTGGACGAGTACTTCGGCGGACTCGAACTTCTCAAGAGAGAAGTAAGAAGACCCCTCGCACTCGTAGCAGCTGACAGCAAGTTCGACGTAATCGCTACAGTTTACGGCGGCGGCACAACAGGTCAGTCCGGCGCTCTTCGTCACGGTATCTCCAGAGCTCTCTGCCAGGCAGATCCCGAAAACAGACCCGCTCTCAAGGCAGCTGGTTTCATGACAAGAGACCCCAGAATGAAGGAAAGAAAGAAGTACGGTCTCAAGAAGGCTCGTCGTGCTTCCCAGTTCAGCAAGAGATAATCAGCCGCAAGGCAGTTATCCGCTTCGAACGACTTCAAAGCAAACAGAAAGAACCATCCGTTTGGGTGGTTCTTTTTTTACTGCCAAACATCGATTTTTCTTTTCTTTTCCGGTTGCAGGCATTCTCCGGATATTCCAAGGTGCAGGGCGAACGAATATGCAGTTTCATAGTGGTTTTGTTTAGTTTAGAGTCTGGTCGTTCTTAAAACCTAACAAAGCTCGCAGGTTGATCGCAATCCGTTAAGTCCAAAAATTCGGCCGGAAACGAAACTTAACAAATGCGTTGGGCTCACTGTTTCTTGTTAAACAAATTAAAGAAGTTTCCCCATATTTGTCAATTATTTATGCTGTTTTCCTCTATGACCGCAATGCGGCGAACTGCAATCTTGACAAGCAGCCATGCTCGAGTCCTTTCTGTCAAGGATTTCTATAGCAACTTATTAGCAGTACCCATATCCCTCAGCAGTTTTCTCCCAAAATCTTTTCCGGAAATTTAAACCACTTAACAGAATTACCTGCACACATCCATTTTGTTAAGTTTCTCTGCCGGGCAGACTCAAAATAGCGCGCGATATTGAATCTTAATGCGCACATAGTGCTTTTTACATCCGGTTTAGTATATAATTATGTAATCTTACACATCTTGGGAGAATGCAGTGGGTCACTTAACATCTAAAGACGCATACAAAACACTGACCAGAAGCTGCTCAGCATGCAGTATAAGAAGAAATAATGTAAAGAAAGGCACCGCCTGAAGTGGCGATGCCTTTTTTGTGTGCCTAATTTTCGGCAGCAGTACCTGCATCGGGATTTATATCCCTCTTCGTGCTGAATTATTTTATTATCGTTCAAAATTTAATCCTTTCCTGAGATCTCACTATAGATACGGCCCTCGCCGCAATTTTTCTCAAAAAAGATGAATGCTATTTTTTGTGCCGCGCCCATATGTTATAGTTAAATAAAGCAGACTAATTTAGTAAGGAGGCACTATGCCGGACATTATACAAATTAACACCAATACCTGGAGATTCGAAGACGATTTCGTGAGGTTTTTCCTGCTGGAAGGTGCAGAAGGGGCTGCGCTTATCGACAGCGGTGTGGCTTCAGACAATGCTCTGGAGCTTGCGAAGACTCTCACCGATAAACCCGTCATGCTCATAAACACCCACGGCGACGGAGACCACACCTCCGGAACCGCTGCATTTGCGGAAATCCATATGCACGAGCAGGACTACGTAAACTGCAGCATCGGCGCAAAATTTCCGGGAGTAAAGCTTGCAAAGATTAACGACGGAGACATTATAGATTTGGGCGGAAGACCGCTTAAAGCAGTCCACATTCCGGGCCACACCAGGGGAAGCCTGGCATTTCTGGACGTGAACAGCCGCATCCTCTTCGCAGGAGATTCCGTGCAGAAGGGCCAAATCTTTATGTTCGGCGGCCACCGCTGCCCCGAAGCATTCGAAGCGGCTCTGGACAAAATAATAGCTCTGCAGAGCGAATACGACTGCATTTATGCTTCTCACGGTGAATTCTGCCTGCCCAAAGACTACGCGGAGAAGGTTAAAGCTGCATGGCTTGAGGTCCAGGCTGGGAACCTCGCTTTCGAGATGGTTAACCTCTACGGAGCAGAAGTAAAATCCTATACTCTGGACGCCTGCGGTTTCTATCTGGACTAGACCCGGGCCAACAAAGGCTGAACTGCGCACAGTGCGCAAAGCAATATAGATAGGAAGGTGTGTATTATGAAAAAAGAAAGAATGGCAGCGCTATTGCTGGCTGCCGCTGTGGCCGTCTCGGCGACCGCCTGCGGAGCTCCGGCTGCGCCGCAAGGCCCGCAGCTTAACGCGGAAACCAAACCTGCAAGCCAGTACACAATTGATGCGAACGACCAGGTGTACGCGCTGCTGGATTTCAGCGATAGGACCGAATTCGAAAACGCCGAAAGAGGGCTGATTGCGTCACCGGAATCCCTCGAAATCCGTGACGCCAACGGAAAGCTCGTATGGAGCCAGGATGCCTACGCATTCCTTGAAAATGATGCTCCGGACACCGCAAACCCCAGTCTTTGGAGAAATGCCCAGCTTAATCATATAAGCGGCCTCTTCGAAGTAACGGATGGTATTTACCAGGTTCGCGGCTACGACATGACCAACATCACCTTTATTAAAGGCGATACCGGCTGGATTATCGTAGACCCGCTCATGAGCGTTGAGTGCGCTCAGGCAGCCTTTGCCCTGGTAAAGGAAAACCTGGGCGACTACCCCGTAAAGGCGATAATCTACAGCCATCCCCACGTAGACCACTTCGGCGGTGTAAGAGGTGTTGTAGACGAAGCAGATGTTCTTTCCGGCGCAATCCCGGTAATTGCCCCCGAAGGATTCGAAAAGCACGCGATAAGCGAAAATGTATATTCCGGCAACGCGATGGGCCGCAGAGCCAGCTACCAGTACGGAACTATAGTTAAAAGCGGAGAAACCGGATCCCTTTCCATCGGTATCGGCATGGGTCAGTCCACCGGCCTTGCAAGCTACATTTCCCCGACTCAGGAAATCCATAAGACAGGCGAAAAACTGGTTCTCGACGGCGTGCAAATCGAATTCCAGCTTACTCCCGGAACGGAAGCTCCCGCAGAAATGAACTTCTGGATCGGCGAAAAGAACGCCCTCTGGATGGCAGAAAACTGCACCGGCACCATGCACAACCTCTATACTCTTAGAGGTGCGCAGGTCCGCGACGGCAATGCATGGGCAGAATACATCATGGAAACCATTTCCCTCTACGGAGATAAGGCGAAAGTAGTCTTCCAGTCCCACAATTGGCCTCACTGGGAAAATGAAGTAATCGGTGAATACCTGCTGAACACCGCAGCAGCATACAAGTTTATAAACGACCAGACATTGCTCTACATAAACGAAGGCTACACGGAAACCGAAATCGCAAACATGATTAAGCTTCCGGAAAATCTGGAAAAAGTGTGGTACACCCGCCAGTATTACGGCACAGTTTCCCACAATTCCAAGGCTGTTTACGAAAAGTACATGGGCTGGTACGACGGCAACCCCATCCATCTGGCAGAGCTGACCCCAACGGATTACGCAAAGAAGATGGTAGCTTATCTGGGCGATAAGAAAGCCGTTATGGAAATGGCTAAAAAGGATTTCGAAAACGGCGAATACCAGTGGGTAGCGCAGATTACCAACATGCTGGTCTTCGACGACCCCTCCGACATGGATGCCAGATATTTATGTGCAGATGCTCTGGAGCAGCTTGCATACCAGGCTGAATCCGGTCCGTGGAGAAATGCATATCTGAGAGCTGTATATGAACTCAGAAACGGCACAAACGACGACCCGGGAACCCGTGCAGGCGGCGCAAGCGACGCAATCGCGCACATGACTCCGGAAATGGTCTTCGACTACCTGGGCATCCTTGTGGATACGAGCAAGGTTTCGGATCTCTCCTTTACCGCTAATGTGGTTCTACCCCGCGGCTCCTACGTGCTGCGCGTTGTTAACGGCGTACTCCTCTACCAGGTGAACGCAAAGGCAGAAGATGCAGACGTTACATGGACTACGAACCTCAAGGGCCTGCTGTCCATAGTTCAGAAGAACGCAGAAGGCGTCACCGCTCTCGTTGCTCAGGAAGGCGACGAAACATGCCTTGCAAAGCTGCTTGACGCAATCACAGTAATGACAGACTACAGATTCTTTAACATTATCGAACCTTAAAGCTTTGAATTAAATTCAAATAAACTGCATAAAAAGCATGCAAAAACCCGGACGCGGGGACTGCGTTCCGGGTTTTTTGCTGGATTATATCTGGTAGGTTATGACCTGTGGAAATTACTTGTTAAGCTTTTCGCGGTAAGCCTGTACTTCCTTAGCTGCAATGCCGGAGAGGGCGAAGAGCGCAACCAGGTTGGGGAAGGCCATGAGACCATTAAAGATGTCTGCCAGGTTCCATACAGCGGAAACTGTAAGGTAAGGTCCGATAAAGATAGCTGCGATGTAGAGCCAGCGATAGCTCTTTACGAAGCTGTTCTTTTCGCCGAGCAGGTATTCCAGGCAGCGTTCGGAGTAGTAGCTCCAGCCCAGAATTGTTGTGAATGCGAAGAATGCAAGGCAAACCATGAGGAGGAATGCGGAGATCTTTGCGGGAATGGGGAGGCCAACCTGCCATGCATAGGATGTAACAGCTGCGCCCTTGAGGCCCTGTTCCCAAGCGCCTGTCATGATGATTGCCAGACCTGTCATTGTGCAGATTATGATAGTATCGATGAATGTACCCAGCATGGAGATTGTACCCTGTCTAACGGGTTCATCCGTCTGAGCTGCTGCTGCAGCGATAGGAGCAGAACCGAGGCCTGCTTCGTTGGAGAAGATACCTCTTGCGATACCCTTCTGCATGGCGATCTTAATGGAGATACCTGCGATACCGCCGGCAACTGCTTCGGGCTTGAACGCACCGTATACGATAAGGTAGATTGCGTTAGGCAGCTTTGTAATGTTGCAGATAATGAGGAGAATGCTGATGGCAAAATACATAACTGCCATAACGGGAACTACCTTTTCTGCTACTGCAGAAATGCGCTTGAGGCCGCCGATTATTACAAGGGCTGCGCAGATTGTAACTGCCAGACCTGCGATGATTGTGGTCAGTGTAATGACTGTTTCAGAGTCTGTGCCCTGAGCCAGTGTAAACATTACGTGTGCAGCTTCGGGGTCGAAGAAGTTCTGAGCTGCTGTTGTAATGCCGTTAATCTGTGTAATTGTACCGATACCGAGAAGACCTGCGAGTACGCCGAATACGCAGAAGAGCTTTGCCAGCCACTTCCAGCCTGCACCCATGCCTTTTTCGATATAGTAGAACGGTCCGCCCATTACGTGGCCGTCTGCTGCGATTTCTCTGTACTTAACAGCCAGCATGCATTCTGTGAACTTTGTAGCGATACCTACTACAGCTGCCAGTTCCATCCAGAACAGAGCGCCGGGGCCGCCTGCACCGATGGCTGTCGCAACGCCTACTATGTTGCCTGTACCTATTGTTGCGGACAGCGCGGTGCAAAGGGATGCAAATGGGCTTACTTCGCCTGCGCCGCTGCTTTCCTTGGAGAACAGGTTCTTAATACCGTGTCCGAGGAAGCGCTGAGCGCCTGTGCGAATTGTGAGCAGAAGTCCTACACCGAGGATGAGGACCATTAAAGGGACGCCCCAGACAAAACCGTCAACGGCATCGATGATTTCATTGATTGACATTGTTTACTCCTTCTATACAATAAAATTTCGCTTGCTTCATATTGTCTGGGTTTATTTGCGGTCTTGAATGAAAATAAAAACGCCTTCTCCTTTAGCCGGAGAAGGCGCAGAAAATTCAAACAGCATATCGGATTAAAACAACAAGATAGTAATACACAAAAATACTAATCCGATGATATTGCTTTGCTTCTGTCCTTTTGCCTGAGAGATTAATTCCTTTCGGAACATTGCACCTTCGGCCCTCACGTTAAGTGAGCTTCTCCAGAACGCGATCCCCTTACAGTCCTTTTGCCTGAAATTTTCAAATCTTCGGCGGCACTTTCGTGCTCTCTCCTGCGCGGTTCAACTCGCACAATATGAAATTGATGGAGTGTATTATACATAGGGATTTTGAAAATATCAACCCCTTTTTAATTAATATATTCTTTTTATTTAGATTGTGATATAATTATCAAAGAAAAAATAGTATGCTAACTATGTTTAGTGGAGATTAATAAAATGAAGACTCATGTTATTGTTACCCAGACAGCAGACATGAACATGCGCAGCGACTACGTTTCGCTGCCGGCTAATTATGGTTCAAAAGAGTATTACGACAGGGCAGATGTTAAGGAAATCTACCGTGCTGTGTACGAAAATCTCGATAAACTGGACCAATGCGAGCGTTTTTCTGATAAATTCAGCAATTGCAGCAGAATCCTTGTAAAGCCGAACCTTGTGTCTGTATACCATAACAGCGGCATGGACGAAGTGGACTATCCCGAGTCTACAGACCCCAGAGTCTTCGATGCTGTTCTCTCTTATTTAAAGAAATTCGGCAAGGAAATTATAATTACCGAGTCTTCCGGCAAACCCATGCCGACAAGGAACAGTTTTAAGAATGCAGGCTACGACCGCATTGCAAAGCACCACAAAGTCGGCCTGGTCGCTCTCGAAACAAAACCAGTCGTAAGATATATGCTCCCCAAAGCAGAAGTAATGAAGGAAGTATATATCCCCGAACTCTACAAAGACATCGTAGACGGCAAGGCCTGCTACGTGTCCGTTCCGAAACTCAAGACCAACATCTACACCGGTGTAACCCTGGGCTTTAAAAACGCCATGGGCACCATTCCTTACGCTCTTCGCGAAAGAAACCATAATTACTATATAAATAAAAAACTTGCAGATCTGCTTTACCTTTTTAAGCCGGATCTCATTATTATTGACGGAATCATCGGAGGAGAGGGCAATAC
>JAKSSQ010000035.1 GCA_024403005.1 Clostridia bacterium
TCTTTGTCAAAAAACGCGTTGCATAAAGCAGCGCGTTTTTATTTTCCCTTCTTATATTTCCCGATAATATGTTATAATAATGTGATTTAGTATGTTCGGAGGAAAGTATGACCATAACTATAGCAAAATATCTGCTTTGGGCTTTGCTCTGCGTGCCTATTGTATTTTTAGGCATTTTCCTGTGCTGGAATTTAATTGAAACCGTATGGCTTCAGTTAAAACAAAAATCCGACAAGAAGAACGAGAAACTCAGAAGAGAACAGAGACGCCAGGAGTTCGAAGACGAGTACTACAGAACTCATAACGGCGGATACGATTTATAACTGTTACAAATAACGATTGGATAAATATATGAACGGTATTTTTATAAGCTTTGAAGGTCCCGACGGAAGCGGTAAGACAACTCAGATTAACAGACTGAAGGACTACCTTACAGCTAAGGGCTGCAAAGTTATAGTTACAAGAGAACCGGGCGGCACGCCTATTTCTGAAAAGATCAGAACCATACTGCTGGATCCTGAAAATAAAGAGATGCATGGGGTCACAGAGGCACTGCTTTACGCAGCATCAAGAGCCCAGCATGTAGCAGAAAAGATTAAGCCGGCTCTGGCCGAAGGCTGCATCGTTCTCTGCGACAGATTCATGGATTCTTCCATCGCTTACCAGGGCTACGCAAGAAAGCTTGGAGACGACATAAGAATCATAAACGAATTCGCAGTTCAGGGATTCATGCCGGACATTACATTCTTTATGAACCTCAAAGCGTCCGAAGGCATCGCAAGAGTAGATGCTCAGGGCAGCAGAGACCGCCTGGAGCAGGAAGCAATGGATTTCCACAACGCAGTTTACGACGGATACATTGCGCTCAGCGAGATTTATAAAGACAGATTTGTTAATATTGACGCTTCCAGAAGCATCGAAGAAATTTCAGCAGATATCATAGCAAAGTACGAGGAATATGTCCTTTCGAGAGAAAACCGCTAACAAGTTAATATACGGACAGCTTTCGGCAATGCTGCAGGCAAATAAGCTCACCCACGCATTTCTCTTCGTTGGCGGAGCGAAAAGCCGCCTGGAAATGGGTATGGAGCTTGCAAAGGCGATACTTTGCAGCAGGTCTTCCGAAGGGGATTCCTGCGGAATGTGCACTTCCTGCAGAAAGTTCGACCACGGCAACCAGGAAGACTTCCTCTTTATGAATCTGGAATCTTCCCCGGGTTCTGCCACCACGCAGATTGGCGTGGAAGCGGTGGAATTCATCCAGGAACAGCTCAAGCTTAAGCCCTACGGCGAGCGTCATGTGGTAGTTCTGGACGAAGCGCACCTCTTAAACGTGCAGGCCCAGAACAAGCTGCTTAAAACTCTGGAAGAACCTTCCGGCGACTCCGTAATAATTCTGCTCTCCGAAAGAAAAGAAGCCATGCTTCCGACGGTTTTATCCAGATGCAGCATCTATTTCCTGGAAGATGAACCAATAGATGCGAGCAGCGAAATCCTGGCTGCAGCTGCAGAATTTGCTCAGCTTTGCATCGCAGGAGCTCCTTTTTATAAGAAAAAAGAGTGCCTGAAGCCAATTCTGGATGAAAAGGACGGTATCAAGGACAATGCCCTTGCTTTTGTTGCTGCACTGGAGGTTATCCTCAGAGATGCAGCAGTCTGCCCGCGCAGCGCAGAAATAAAGCCTATGAGCGCAGTAAGCCCGGCCGCCGTTAAACTCGATAACATAGATTTTGAAAAACTTAAAAAAGCAGTTCTTGCTTCAGAAGAAGCATCCCGCTGCCTTAAATTAGGATATAAAACAGGATACACGCTTAAAAAGCTGTGCCTGAGCATATAGATTCAGGAGGATATTATGATTAAAGTTGCAGGCGTACGTTTTAAGTCCGCCGGTAAAGTATATTTTTTTGACCCGGGTGATATGGAGTTAATCTGCGGCGACAACGTAATCGTTGAAACCGCAAGAGGCATTGAATTCGGTACTATTTCCGCAGATATTACAGAAGTAGATGAATCCGAAATCGTTGCACCCTTAAAGCCCATTATCCGCAAGGCAAACGACCAGGACGTCGTACGCCACGAAGAAAACCTTAAGAAGAAGGAAAGATCCCTCGCTCTCTGCCAGGAAAAGATCGACAAGCACGGTCTGGAAATGAAGCTTGTAGATGTTGAATACACCTTCGACAATACAAAGATTATCTTCTACTTTACTGCAGACGGCAGAGTAGATTTCCGCGAACTGGTTAAGGATCTGGCCGGAGTGTTCAAGATGAGAATCGAACTTCGTCAGATCGGTGTCCGCGACGAAACAAAGATGATGGGCGGAATCGGTTCCTGCGGCAGAGACCTGTGCTGCCACGCATGGCTGCCCGATTTCGAACCGGTTTCCATTAAGATGGCCAAGGTTCAGAACCTTTCCTTAAACCCCGTAAAGATTTCCGGCATCTGCGGCAGACTCATGTGCTGCCTGCAGTACGAAAACGACACATACATTGAGCTCAGAAAGGGCATGCCCGAAGTCGGTGAACGAATCATAACAAGAGACGGCAAGGCAGTTGTAGCAGATGTAAACATCTTCGATAATAAGATTAAAACCAGACTGGTTCTCGAAGAAAAGGACGGCGACAAGCCCGAAAAGCTCTCCACAGATTATTACATCTACGGAAAAGAAGAGATTAAGAGAAGCGAAAAGAGACGCCCCGATAGCGGCTGCGGCAAGAAGGGTAAGTGCGGCAAGAAGGGCTGCCACGGCATGAACATCGTCGACGCAGATTTAACAAATCTGTCCGAAGAAGAGCTTGCTAAGCTTGCAGAACTGGTATAGTATGGCTATTCGAACCGACGATACAGGCTTTAAAGGTTATAAACTGCTGCAGGATACGGATGCTTTCTGCTACGGTGTGGATGCGGTGCTTCTGGCGGATTACAGCCGCGCAGAAGAAACGGAGCGCGTTCTGGACCTGGGAAGCGGCAACGGAGCAGTGCCCATAGTGCTCATGGGCAAGTTCAATCCGGCTTCCGTTACAGGCATAGAAGTTCAGCCTGCAATGGCAGAGCTTGCAGCGAAGAGTGCAGAGCTCAACGGCCTTTCGGACCGCGTAAAATTCATCTGCGGCGATGTAAAGGATATAAGAAATCTGGTGGAAGGCGGAAGCTTTGATGTGGTCACCTGCAACCCGCCATATTTCGAATCGGGCAGGGGCCCTGCTTCCAGCGCAAGCGCTGCGTTTGTTGCAAGGCATGAAACCACTGCAAAGCTCATGGACTTTGTAAGCGCTGCAGCTTATGCACTCAGAAGAGGCGGAAGATTCGTATTGGTTCACAGGCCTTCCAGACTTCCCGACATATTCGATTGCTGCAGAAAATGCGGCCTGGAGCCCAAAAAACTCCGCATGGTGGCCCCAAAAGGCGGGGAAAGTGCAAATATAGTGCTTGTTTCCTGCGTTAAGGGCGGAGGCAAGGAATTGAAGATCGATCCGCAGCTTTCCGTGCATACTCAGGACGGCGGCTATACGGAAGAAATCGAAAGAATTTACGAAAGAATTTAAATTTATGCCGGGAATTAAGCCAGACGAGCCACAATAATAAGCAAAACAAAACCTCAGGCGTAAACCTGAGGTTTTTACTGTCTATATAACTTTTAGTCTTCTACGCGTTCAATCTTTGCACCCAGAGCCTTTAACTTGTCCTGGAAGTCTTCGTATCCTCTTTCTACGTGGTAGATTTCGGAAACTTCAGTGTGGCCTTTAGCTACGAGACCTGCCAGCACCAGAGCTGCACCGGCTCTTAAGTCTGTGGAGACTACCTGAGCACCGGTAAGGGGGTTCTGGTTTCCGGGAATAATGGCCTTGCGGCCTTCTACGCGGATGTTAGCACCCAGTCTGGTGAGTTCTGCAGCGTGCATGAATCTGTTTTCGAAAACTGTTTCGATTACCTGGCTTGTGCCATCTACAGTGGTAAGCAGGGCCATGAAGAGGGCCTGCATGTCTGTGGGGAAGCCGGGGTAGGGCAGAGTGTTGATATCTGTAGCTACCAGATCGTTGATGTCGCCTCTTACTCTTAAACCTTCCACTTCGTCGTTAACAATTGCTCCGCATTCCATGAGCTTTGCAATAACGGGTCTAACGTGGTCGGGGATGCTGTTCTTAATTAAAATATCGCCTCTGGAAATTGCTGCGGCAATCATGAATGTACCGGTTTCAATTCTGTCGGGGATAACAGTATGTCTTGCACCGTGGAGTTTTTCAACGCCTTCGATACGGATGGTATCTGTGCCTGCACCCTTGATCTTTGCACCCATCTTTGTAAGGAAGTTTGCAAGATCTACGATTTCGGGTTCTTCTGCAGCGTTTTCGATGGTTGTTACGCCTGCGGAGAGGGTAGCTGCCATCATTACGTTTTCTGTAGCGCCTACGCTGGGGAAGTCCAGGTATACCAGGTTGCCCTTAAGTCCGTTTGCAGCAGAAGCTTCCACTGTGGTGTCGTCCATAAGGATTCTTGCGCCCATAAGCTTAAGACCCTTGTTGTGCAGGTCGATGGGGCGGCTTCCGATGGAGCAGCCTCCGGGAAGATCGATAACTGCCTTGCCTGTTCTTGCAAGCAGCGGACCCATAACGAAGATGGAAGCTCTCATGAGCTTAACCAGTTCGTGGGGTACTACAGAAGTGGTAATTCCGTTATTTATTACTGTAACCGTGTGCTCATCCCAGTTTTCGATAACTTCAAGACCGAGAGATCTGAGAATACGGCACATTACGTCTACATCTAGAAGATTCGGAACGTCGCTGATTTCGCATTCACCTTCCATAAGGATAGTTGCTGCGAGGATGGGAAGTACTGCGTTTTTGCTTCCGCTTATAACTACTTCTCCGCGAAGCGGGCCCGAATAATCAATTACATATTTAGCCAAAATATAACCTCCGGACATATTTACATAAAAGTCCTTTTTAATTATACAAAATTAATGTACTAAAAACAATACTTGTATAAAAATGTGAAAAAGGGTAGTATATTTAATATCAAAATGGAGGTTTTTATGGTTCTCACAATATCAGTAAAAGAGCTTCTCATCCTCGGCATCCTCGCCCTGGTTATAATAGCTTTAATATATTTAATTGTTATCCTCGCAAAACTGGTTCCCAGCATGAAGTCCCTGCAGAAGATCATGGAAAACACAGAGGTGATAACCAATCAGGCGAAGGACAGCGTAGACAGCGTTTCCGGAATAGTTTCCAACCTTTCCGAATCCATCTCCGACATCAACGAAGTTGTGTCCGGCAATAAAAACGGTATAAAAGCTGCCACAAACCTGGTAAATGCCGTTGCAGGGCTGGTTGGCCTCACAAAAGACAAGAAATAATTTATTTGTCTGTAGTTTACACTCTTGACAAATTTTAGAATTTAAGTATAATCGTGTTACTGTAAATATTTTGTAAATCAGTAAGGAAAAACAAAACCATGAAAGCAACAGGAATCGTTAGAAAACTGGACCAGCTGGGAAGAATCGTTATTCCCATGGAACTCAGAAGTACATTCGATCTTAAAGAAAGAGATCCAATCGAAATTTTCGTAGAAGGAGACGACATTATCCTTCGCAAGTATCATCCGGCATGCATTTTCTGCGGCGATGCAACAGAAATCGTACAGTTCGAAGGTAAGAACGTATGCAAGAAGTGCCTGTCCAAGATGAAGGAACTTTAAAATGCATATAAAAGAGCGAGTCATGCGGCGCGCTCTTTTTTATTTTTAAACTGGTTTGAACCAATCAGAAGGGAGACTGGTTATGGAAAACATGATTGAACTTTTTAAGGACTGGGGCCACGAAAACAGCGGATACTGGGAAGCTGAAATAGATATTATTCCCGGAGACGAAAACGACGTATATTTTTATGCCATGCAGAAAATTCCCCATGCCGGCACAGATAGATCGGGTTTTCGTGAAGAAATTGAATCCTATGGCTCCAGATTCAGAATAGCCGAGTTTCTGGAAAAACTGGAGGAAGAGCTGGCAAGCAATAATGGCAGCCGCTACGTTTCTGTAGGAAATTACTACAATGACGTTCCGTACGTGAGTTTTCGCATAGAAGACGGCTGGATTACGCAGATGACAGTCCGCAAGGTTTCTGTGGAAGTAGAAATTGAAGCAGAGAAACTGTTTGGCAAGATAAGATCGTATAAATAAATTACTGAATGCAGCAAAAAGCCCCGGGCCGAAGGCCCGGGGCGTCTTTTATTGGGTCACAGGAATCAATACTTTCCGAGAGAGCTAGCGAGCGCCTTATCCACATCTTCGACGAAGTGTTCGTCCTTGCCGGGAAGAACTGCGTTCAGGATAATACCGATGATGGAGGAAACTGCCAGACCGGAGAGGGCAATGTTTAAGGAACCGATGCTGAATGCGATGGCGCCTGTTGCCAGGTTGCCAGCTTCGGGGGAGATAGTTGCTCCGAGTGCACCGGAGAAGTTGATGCCCAGTGTGAGGCCCAGAATAACTGCTGCTACGATAACGTTTCTGCTCTTCTGGAAGTCTGTGTGGTTTTCGATCATGTTTCTGACGCCTACAGCGGAGATCATGCCGTAGAGGATAATGGATACGCCGCCTACTGTTGCGGAAGGCATTGCGGAGATAAGTGCTGCGAACTTGGGGCAGAAGCTGAGAGCGATTGCGAAGCATGCAGCCAGTCTTATTACGAAGGAGTCGTAGATCTTTGTGAGGACCAGGACGCCTGTGTTTTCACCGTAAGTTGTGTTTGCGGGAGCACCGAAGAGGGAAGCGATAGCTGTACCAACGCCGTCTCCGATGAGTGTTCTGTGGAGACCCGGTTCTTCGATGAGATTCTTGCCGATTGTTCCGCCGATTGCGGAGATATCGCCTACGTGTTCCATCATTGTTGCGAATGCGATGGGCACGATCATTACGATGGAGGAGATGAGCAGGCCTGTGTTAACATTTCCGGAGGATAAGAGTCCGAAAACTGTGTCCTGAGCCTGTACGGGGATGCCAATCCAGGATGCGCTTGCTACGCCGCTGAAATCTACATTGCCTGTAGCTGCAGCGAATGCATAGGATACAACTACGCCCATGAGGATGGGGATGATTTTGATCATGCCCTTGCCCCAGATGTTGCAGATGATGATTACTGCTAAAGCGACGATTGCAACGGGCCAGTTTGTAGCGCAGTTATTGATTGCGGAAGGTGCAAGCTGGAGGCCGATAGCGATGATGATGGGGCCTGTAACTACGGGCGGGAAGAACTTCATTACGTTAGCGCTGCCGTAAACTTTGCAGATGCCTGCGAGTACGAGGTAGGTAAGACCTGCACATGCTACGCCTGTACAGGCGTAGGGCAGAGCTTCTCTCGGGGAATAGCCCATTTCAGCGCCGGAAGCTACTACGGAGAAGTATCCTCCGAGGAATGCGAAGCTGGAACCGAGGAAAACAGGTACTTCCTTCTTGGTTACGAAATGCATGAACAGCGTTGCAAGGCCTGCGAAGAGCAGAGTTGCGGATACGCTGAGGCCGGTAAGGATAGGTACGAGTACCGTTGACCCAAACATCGCAAATAAGTGCTGGATACCGAGAACTATTACTTTTCCTGTTCCGAGTTCTCTTGCGTTGTAAATGGGACCGTCGTTTTTGTTCATAGAAATCACCTCTCTATCTTGAATATAAATCTACGCACGTGCAGCCGTCCACGTCTTCGACCATAACGGATACGATTTCGCTTTTAGCTGTGGGTACGTTTTTCCCAACGTAGTCCGGGCGTATGGGGAGCTCTCTGTGGCCTCTGTCGATTAAGACCGCCAGCTGGATTCTTGCAGCTCTTCCCAGATCGGAAACTGCGTCCAGCGCAGCTCTGGATGTTCTGCCCGTATAAATTACGTCGTCTACGAGGACGACTGTCTTTTCTTCAACGGAGAAGGGCACATTGGTCTTGCTTACGATAGGTGTGCTTAAATCCTCCGTAAGGTCGTCTCTGTGGTGGGTGATGTCGAGTTCACCGACAGGTACGTCTGCGCCTTCAATTTCCTTGATGAACTGGGCCAGCTCTTTAGCAAGAGGCACGCCTCTTCTTCTGATGCCTAAAAGCACCAGATCTTCGCAGCCTTCGTTCTTTTCGATAATCTGATGAGCCATTCTCTTTAAAGCTCTCGTCATATCTTCTTTTTTCATTAAATTTGCTTTTAATTCCATAGCCATAAAAAAATCCTGCCAGCCGGCAGGACTTGAGATCTCGCATTTGGGTCTGCACTGAGTGCAGGGAAATGTTGTTTCAATCTTGCCGGTATCTCTGTACCAACTTAAAGATTTCTTACAAAAAAATAATAACCCCCGAAATCGGGGGTTGTCAATATTGCTTTTAAAGTATTTCGTACTTTCCGCCCAGGGCTTCGTAGTCCTTTAAGAAGCCTTTGTAAATCTTGTCTGCGCAGTGTTCGTCGTCCAGGATGACGGGCTTGGGAAGGCAGCCTGCGGAGAGGGCCAGGGACATGAAAATCCATGGGTCTCCCATGCAGTTGAGCTTGGTTCCTTCTGCGTAGTCGAAGGCTTTCTGCTCTTCGATGTGGATACCGTCTTCTGTCGCATTTGCGGAAGCGCCGAGGGCCTTAATGCATTCTGCAACGGCCTTCATGCGGTTTGTTTCCTTGTATCTGAGCTGGGGAACGCCCTTAATGTCCAGGCCGGAGCCCTTAGATGCTGCAAGGATTGCGTAGAGGCATGCCAGGTTGGGGCTCTTGCTCGCATCGATGTTAAGATATTTAACGTCGTGGCAGAGCAGGGACATTACGCTCTTAAAGTCTCTGTAGAGCTGGGGAGAGCTGCTGTCCAGGCCGGTGACCTCAACCAGGTCGCTGTCGCTTCTGGAAAGGCAGCCTGCGCAGGCCCACATTGCGGCCAGGCCCCAGTCGGTGATTGTTTCAACCTTTCCGGGTGTCTGGTAAATCTGCTTGCCGGGAATCTTAAAGCCGTCTTCGGTCTCTTCGATGGTGATACCGAACTGCTTAAGGGTATCGATGGTAATTTCGATAAAGGCAGGATCCACGATGGGCGAAGAGAGCTTTATGACGCTGTCGTCTCTTAAAAGGGGCAGAGCCATTAAAGCGCCGCTTATGTACTGGGAACCTTCGTCGCCGGCAAATACGTATTCACCGGGCTGGAGCATGCCTTTCATGGTCATTGGCATGTTAAAGCCTGTAAAGGTGACCCCGCGGATAGCCATTCTGCTGGAAAGAGGAATTAAAGGCCTCTTTATAAGGTTGCCGGCGGCCTTGCAGTTCGCTGTTATGCCGAATGCAGCTGCAAGGGGGATAGCCAGATGGGCTGTCGTGCCGCTTTCTCTGAAGTTAAAGTCTGCAGTGGGCACCGGGTTGGTCTTGGCGAAGGGCAGAACCTTGATTTCCGTCTCGCCGTGCTTTTCGATGGTGCATCCGAAATCCAGAAGGCACTGCAGCGTAGTATTTATATCTTCGCATTCCGGAACATTGGTTACCAGCGTAGCCGTATTGGGCAGAGCAGACGCAAAAAGCAGCCTCTGCGCGTGTGCTTTTGAGGCCGGAGCTTCCAGTGTTCCTTTAAAAGTTGTAGGGTAAATTTTAATCATAAAATGCCTTTCTTGACGGTCTATATTATAACTTTTTCAAGAATAGCAGTCAATCGTATGGTATAATACAATCAGGTAGGTATAACTCGCTTTGCGGAGGAAAACATGGAATTTAATAAGGATCAGCTTAAGTATCTTAAGCTTCTCGCAGAAGAATACAGAACAGTAAGCGAAGCTTCTGCAGAAATCATTAATCTTACAGCTATTCAGAATCTGCCCAAGGGCACAGAACACTTTCTGAGCGATATTCACGGTGAATACGAATCATTTGCTCACATTCTGAGAAACGCATCCGGTACCATTAAGCTCAAGATCGATGAAACTTTCACCGACATGACACCGGCTGAAAAGCGCGCTTTTGCGACTCTTATTTATTCTCCCGACGCTACACTGGAAATTATCAAGAAGGAAACTGAAGACATGCAGGCCTTCTATAAGACAACTCTGGAAAGACTTCTTGTTATGCTGGAACGCGTATCCTTTAAGTACACCCGTTCCTATGTAAGACGCCAGCTGGACAAGGAATATGCTTACATCATCGAAGAACTCCTTTACGGCTGCAGCGGCATCCTTTACAACCAGGAAGACCACAGAGCCACAATTATCCAGTCCATCATAGACGTAGGAGCAGCAGACAAGTTCATTACAAGCATCTGCAAGCTCATCTCCAGAATGTCCATCTTTAAGCTCCACATTTTAGGCGACGTATACGACAGAGGTACAGGCGGAGACATCGTTCTGGAAACTTTAAAGAACTACCACAGCGTAGATATTCAGTGGGGCAACCACGACATCCTCTGGATGGGTGCAGCAGCAGGAAACAAGGCCTGCATCGCAAACGTTATCCGTATCTGCACAAGATACGACAACCTGCACACTCTGGAAGTAGGCTACGGCATCTCTTTAAGACCGCTGCTCACATTTGCTATCAATACTTACGGCAACGATCCGTGCCCCAACTTCAAGGCAGTAGCATCCACAAAAGACGCAATGTACGATGCCGACCTGGATTCCCTCGCAAAGATTTCCAAAGCCATTGCAATCATGCAGTTTAAGCTGGAAGGCCAGCTTATCGAGCAGCATCCGTACTACGAAATGGATGCATTAAGGCTTCTGGATAAAGTTGACTATAATAATTTTACGGTAAACATCGACGGCAAGGTTTACCCCATGAACAATACCTTCTTCCCGACCATCGACCCGGCAGATCCTTACAAGCTTACGGACGAAGAAGAAGCCGTAATGAACAGACTGCAGAGAGCTTTCCTGGAAAGCGAACTTCTCCAGGCCCATGTTGAATGGCTCTTCCAGAAGGGCAGCCTTTACAAGCGCGTAAACGGCAACCTCCTTTACCACGGATGCATGCCCCTCACAGAAGACGGCGAATTCGACAGCATCAGAACTACAGATGGTTACATGAAGGGCCGCGAATGGTTCGACTACGCAGACAGACTCGTAAGAGAAGGCTACTACGGCAAGCCCGGCGACAAGGATAAGCAGAGAGGCATCGACTTCTTCTGGTATCTGTGGTGCGGATATAAATCACCGCTCTTCGGCAAGAAGAAGATTACAACTTTCGAAAGACTCTTCGTAGAAGACGAAAGCACCTGGGTAGAAGAAAAGAACCCGTACTATAAGCTGCAGGACGACCTGGATGTAGTGCTCAGAATCCTCAAGGAATTCGACTGCGACATGGAAAACGGCGTAATCATCAACGGCCACATGCCGGTTAAGAAGGGCAGAAGCCCCTTCAAGGCTGGCGGCAGAGTTATCTGCATAGACGGCGGTTTCGCAAAGCCCTACCAGAAGACAACAGGTATCGCAGGTTATTCCCTCATCCAGAACTCCTATGGGTTCATCCTTACAGCTCATGAAGCTTTCGAATCCAGAGAAAAAGCTGTACTGGAAGAAATCGATATACATTCCACACAGATTGCCCGCGAAGGCACAAAGGTTCGTACCCTCAACAAGGATACAGACCAGGGCGTGGAAATGGCAGAAAAAATCGAATCCCTCAAGATGCTCCTGGAAGCATACAAGATGGGTGTAATTAAGCAGAACCCAAGAAAGTAATTTAAAGGCATGAACAAATTCGGCTCGAAAATTATATCGGCAGTACTTGCGCTGTGCATTGTGTTCAGCGCGAGCTGCTTTGTATTTGCCGGCTCGGCTGCGCCTTCGCCGCAGCGCTCGCTTGCAAAGGTTTTCGAGAACATTGCTTCGAATAAATCCAGCCTTATAAAACTGGCAGACGGTAAGCCCAAAGTTGATGGGTTCACCAACGAAGAAGTCGTGGATTATTTCCTGGAAGTAGCCCTTAATTCGGAGTTCGGCTCGGTTAGAAACCATATAATTAAATATACAGAACCGGTTTACTACAGAGTTGCAGGCTTTCCTTCTTCGGAAGACCTGGATACGCTGGACAGGCTGGGTGAAGCTCTCAACAGCATAGAAGGCGTCCCCGGAATCTACAGGGTTTCCTACAACCGCCCGGCTCAGGTGACTGTATACTTCATGTCCGAAGCCAGATTTGAACTTACTACCGGAATAGATGTTCCCGGCGGCAGTTGGGGCTACGCAAGCATAAGCTACTACGACAGCGGATTATCTAAAGGCTGCATATCCGGTGCAGATATCTGGATAAGCGACGAAGCCAGACCGCAGAATCCTGACAGAAACTCGG
>JAKSSQ010000036.1 GCA_024403005.1 Clostridia bacterium
TCTCATAGCTGTTGTTAAAGTACCGTCGCAGATGCAGAAAGGAAGAACTGTCTGCGGATCGGACAGAATTGTAATGTCTATGCCGTAGGGAAGTCCGGGGATGGGGGAATTTGCCTTGGATTCAGCTGCCCACTTTACGCCGCCGATGTTGATATCGCCGCCGATATAGCAGGGCATTGTGTTAAAGAAGGAATTCCAGTTGTCGTCTTCGGGAATGGGCATGTGAACCTTGGGAGGGTTCTTAATAAGTCCCTGACCCAATAATTTATATGTTTCGTCTACTACTCCCAGGATCATTTTCATGTCCAGAAGGCCGGCCTTAATAACTTCTTCCTGCTTAAGGAAGAGGATTTCAGAATCTGTTGTGTGCAGCATTTTATTTATGTCTCCTATTAAATTACATTGATAACCTTGGACAGGAAGTCCTTAGTGCGTTCGTTCTGCGGATTTTCAAAGATGGACTTGGGGTCACCCTGTTCCATGATGTAGCCCTGGTCCATGAAGAGCACTCTTGTGCCAACCTTCTGAGCAAAGCCCATTTCGTGAGTAACTACTACCATTGTTGTGCCTTCGTCTGCCAGTTCCTTAATAACCTGCAGTACTTCGCCTACCATTTCGGGGTCCAGAGCGGATGTAGGTTCGTCGAAGAGCATTACATCGGGGCCCATGGCCATGGCGCGAACGATGGCAATTCTCTGCTTCTGGCCGCCGGAAAGCTGGCTGGGGAAGGCATTAGCCTTGTCTTCCAAACCTACGCGGTGGAGCAGTTTCATGGCAGCTTCCTTTGCCTCAGCTTCGCCCATCTTCTTAACGTTGATGAGGGGAACGCAGAGGTTGTCGATTACGCTCAGGTTGTTGAAAAGGTTGAACTGCTGGAATACCATGCCTACCTTTTCTCTGTGCTTGTTTACGTCGAAGCCCTTAGCTGTAATATCTTCGCCTTCGAAGATAATCTGGCCGCCTGTGGGCTGTTCGAGCAGGTTAAGACAGCGAATGAATGTGGACTTACCGGAGCCGGAGGGACCGATAACTACAACAACTTCGCCCTTGCAAATTTTTTCATCTATTCCCTTGAGAACCTTAAGATTTCCGAAGCTTTTCTCCAGACCTTTGATCTCAAATAATACGTCTTTATCTGTCACTCTTCTTCATCCTCACTTCGAACATACTTACGCCCTTACCAAGAATAATATTCAGGATCAGGTAAATTATAGCGGATATGTAGTAGCAGTACAGCGGGCTGTAGGTTGCTGTTACTACGAGGTTGTTGTTGTACATAAGGTCTGCAACACCCAGGTACATTAAGATGGATGTTTCCTTAACCATTGTTACGAATTCGTTACCGATAGCGGGCAGGATGTTCTTGATAGCCTGGGGCAGGATGATTAACTTCATTGCCTGGCCGTAGGTCATACCGCAGGAACGAGCAGCTTCCATCTGACCCGAATCAACAGCCTGAATACCGGAACGTATGATTTCCGCAACGTAGGCTGCCGAGTTCATGGACAAGGCTATTACGCATGGCATGACTCGCTCCAGGGCCATTCCCCAGATTGTCATCTTCGGATACGGCAGGAAGTCCAGCTGGAAGTATACGATATAGAGCTGAACCAGCATGGGCGTACCGCGGATGATGGTAATGTAGAGCTTCGCAAACTCGGAGAAAGGCTTGAACTTGGAGAGTCGCAGCAGGGAGATGATGCAGCCGAGGCAGCAGCCCAGAACTACAACGATTAATGCTACAACGATCGTTGTCCTTGTTCCGCGAAGGAAGTATTTATAATAATTCATGAAAATGGTCATCATATTCATGGCCAAATCCTCCTGTTAATATAATATTTCCGCTGAGCGGTGGTTAATCTTAATACTAAAGAGGCGGTTATTATTCGAAGAGAGGCTTGTCCCAAAGCTTAACCTTTGTGCCGATACCCATTTCCATAGCCTTCTTGTAAAGTGTATAAGCGATCATGATGTCCAGAGCGCCCAGGCCTGTTGTACCTGCATAGAGCATCTGGTCTTCGGAAGTTCTTGCTTCCTTCTTTCCGAGGATTACATCTGCCAGAGCAACTGTGTCTTCCTTGTTGAGCTTTCCTGCGTTGTGGAGGTTAGCAATAGCAGCATTTGCGTGGCTTGCGGGCTGTTCCCAGTAATCCAGGTAGATTACATCTGCTGCTTCGATAACTTCTTCCTTAGCGTCGCCGGAGGGGCAAACGATGCCGCAGCCTGCGGGCAGCCAGGACTTGTCGATGAAGGGCTTAGCTGTTGTCTGGGAAACGATGAGCTGAGACTTAAGGCAGCATGCCTTGCTGTCTGCGCAGGGAATAATTTCTACCTTATCCTTGTAGGGGCTTGTCTTTGCTGCGTTTTCAGCCTTTTCCATGTCCAGATCGCAGAGGTAAATTGTTTCAAGAGTGGGGATAGCTTCGCAAACGGACATGATGGATGTTGTACCGATTACGCCTGCGCCGATGAGTGTAGCAACCTTTGTGTTCTTGGGAGCTACGATCTTAGCGCACAGACCGGAAACTGCGGAAGTTCTCATGGCTGTTGTGAGTGTACCGTCGCATACGCAGAACGGAAGTACTGTGAACGGATCGGACAGGATTGTAAGGTCGATGCCCATGGGAAGTCCGGGAATTGTGAAGTTGTTCTTGGATTCAGCTGCCCACTTTACGCCGCCGATGTTGATGTCGCCGCCGATGTAGCAGGGCATTGTGTTAAAGAAGGAAATCCAGTCTTCAGGATCGGGAAGCTGCATTCTTACTTTGGGGGGATTCTTGATAAGTCCCTGGCCGAAGAGCTTATATGTTTCTTCTGTAATTTCCATTATGAACTTCATGTCCATAAGGCCTGCTTTAATGAGGTCTTCCTGCTGAAGAAAGAGGATTTCGGGATTGGATGTGCCGAGCATATTGTTTTTCTCCTTAAAATTATATAGTAATACTATGTGTTAACTTGTGACCGCATAAATATACGCCTTGATAGGTTAAATGTCAACACTTTTCGCATAATTTTCTTAAATTATGCATAATTTATGTATTTGTGACCCAATATGCACCGATTTTATGCATAATCGAGTTTTATGCACGATTTTAATCATAGAAAAAACCGCCGGATTGCTCCAGCGGTTTTCCCTAGGTTATGTTTGATTGTAAAAGAGGAGTTTGAATAACTCTTCGTTATTCCGAATATAAACTAATCTTTTAACAGATTATACTATTCTTCGGAGGAACCTGCAAGTTCATTGGCTTCATCTACGAACTTATCCATTGTTCCGTCGGAAGTTACTGTGGCAACAAGACCGTTTACGTATTCAACGAAATCTTCGTTACCCTTCTGGATAGCTGCTGCGAAACCGGAAGCGTCCCATTCGATGTCGATGTCCTGAACAATAAGGTCTGCATTGCCGGAAGCGAATGCGGAACCTACGAGCTTGTTTGTGAATACGCAGTCGAGGCTGCCGCTCTTCAGCTGCATGATGAGGTCGTTGAACTTAACGAGACCGATGCAGTTAGCATCTGCTAAATAGTTGTGAGCGATCTGTTCCTGAACTGTGCCGGACTGATATCCGCCTACGCAGTCAGCGATGTCAGCTGTTGTCTTATACTTGTCTGCATCTTCTGTTCTGATGATAACGATCTGCTTGTTTGTGTAGAAGCTGTCTGTGAAATCTACAACCTGCTTTCTTTCTTCGCTGGGTGTGAGGCCTGCGAGAACGATGTCGAAGTCGCCCTTCTGGAGGGAGATGAGAAGGCTGTCAAAGCCCATGTCTACGATTTCGAGTTCAACGCCGAGGTCGTCTGCAATGTACTGAGCGAAAGCCATGTCGAAACCTACGATTTCATCCTTGCCGTTGATTTCTGTGTGGAATTCATAGGGAGGATAGTCTGCGGATGTACCAACCACGAGCTTACCTGCAGCCTTGATCTGTTCTACCTTTGTCATGGGAGCTTCGCCTTCTGCCTGTGCGGGCTTGCTTCCGCATGCTGCGAAGGAGAAGATGAGGAGCATTGCCAGGAGCAGTGCTGTGATTTTCTTTAAATTCTTCATTTTCATTTTCCTGCTTTCTTTTGTCTTACTAGCTTATGTTGGCTCACCGGAAAACACAAAAACGCGTCCCCGCGGCGGCTATGTGCATAATTATAGTACCTTGTTTGCATATGTCAATAGTTGTTTGCATAAAAACATCAAATTATGCATATTTATTTGATTTGCGTGAATTATACACACAAATGGTGCATAAAAGGAAAGACGCAGCTTATAAACTGCGCCTTTCCTTATGTTATTTTGATTAATGAATGAAGAATTTTTGAATCTGAATTAGAGTGCATCTGCGCCGCCGGAGAGAGCTACTGCATCTTCGATGTACTTTTCGATTGTGCCTTCTGTCTGATACTTAGCTGCAACCTTGTTTACTACTTCTACGAGGTCTTCGTTGCCTTTTTCGATAGCTGCAGCGAATCCCAGGTCTTCCCATTCGATGCCGATGTCCTGAACCATAAGGTCGTCGTTACCGGATACATAAGCTGTACCTGTGAGGAAGTTTGTGTAGAGGCAGTCAATCTTGCCTGTCTTGAGTTCCATGAGGAGTTCGTTGAACTTAGCCAGCTGGATGATGTTTTCTTCCTTGTTGTGCATCTTAGCGATGTCGAACTGGATTGTACCGGACTGGCAGCCGCCCTTGAGTTCAGCTACGTCTGCTGTTGTCTTGATCTTGTCTGCATCTGCCTTCTTGATAACTACGATCTGCTTGTTGATGAAGAATACGTCGGAGAAATCAACAGACTTTTTTCTTTCTTCTGTCGGAGAGAGAGCTGCGAGAACCATGTCGAAGTCGCCCTTCTGGAGAGAGATGAGCAGACCGTCGAAGGACATGTCTACCAGTTCGAGTTCTACGCCCAGTTCATCTGCGATGTCCTGAGCGATGGAGATGTCTACGCCTACAATCTTGTCTTCGCCGTTTGCGTCTGTGTGGAATTCATAGGGAGGATAGTCTGCAGATGTACCGACTACCAGCTTGCCTGCTGCCTTGATCTGTTCTACCTTGGACATGGGTTCATCTGATGCGGGATTGTCTGCCGGTTTGCTTCCGCATGCTGCGAAGGAGAAGATCATGAGCATTGCCAGAATTAATGCGAGTGCTTTCTTAAGTTTCATTTTAGGGTCCTAACCTTTCTGTATTGTTTAGTAAATTACCTTCTATTTATATGTGTATATTATTTAGCAAATGGAAGGAACTTGTTTATATTGGATATTATACGCTTATATTCACATATGTCAACTATTTATTCATAATTATTCACAAAATATTTATGTAATCTGGGTTTTATAAGTCATTTATGCAGACAATCAAAAAAGCAGGGCTGTCTGCCCTGCTTTTTAATATCCGAAAACAAATTTACAGATTAATTTCTCCTTCTGCGAGAATAGCAGCTACGCCGCCGACCTGGATCTTAATCTTTCCTTCGCCAAGTTCTGTGAGTCTGCTTGTAATAATGGAAGGTCTGTCCATTGCTTCACCCTGGATAAAGATGTTGTCCTTGCCGGGTGTAACGAATCCTCTCTTATATAAATAGTAAGTAAGAGCGCCGTTGGATGTGCCTGTTGCAGCTTCTTCGTCGATGTCGTAGAGCGGTGCGAAGTTTCTGCAGTGTACATTGCCGTCCGTTGTGTTCACTGTAAATGCGTGAACCCCCGTAACATCGTAAGCCTTGCTCAGATCGGAAAGAGCCTTCATATTGGGTTCGAGACCGTTTAAAGCGTCCATGTCCTTAACCGCCATCATGATGTCTGTGAGACCTGTGGAAACCAGTTCGGGATAGAGCTTCTGGCCGTCCTTTTCGGGAACGACAACTTCTGCACCCATAATCCTGTACAGTTCTTCCAGCTTTTCGGGAGCTTCAATAGTTCCGAAGGCCTGAGCTTCGCCCATGTCCATTAAAACGCCGCTTTCAGTTACGAGAACTGTAAGGTCTCCTGCCATGGTCTTGAAATCGCACACATCGCCTGCTTTAATTGCGCCGGATGCGAAGAGTGTGTAGAAAGTTGCGATAGTTGCGTGTCCGCAGAGATCTACTTCTGCAGCGGGTGTAAAGTAGCGAACATGGAACTTCTTATCTCCGAGAGTCTTAAGGAAAGCCGTTTCGGAGTAGCGCAGCTCTGCAGCTGTCTTACGCATGGTTTCGTCATCGGGGAAATCTGCGCCTTCGGGAATGTAAACTACGCCTGCGGGATTGCCGCCGAACACTTTGTCTGTAAATGCATCAACGATGTAGAATTTCATGGGTCCTCCTAAAGATACAATCCTCTTGCTTAGATATTCGTGCTTTATTTCTTTAACTTCTTCTTGAGAGCTTCGATGGTGTACTGGCAGGCCTTGCCGTCGCCGTAGGGGTTGGTTGCGTGAGCCATTTCGTCGTAGGCAGCCTTGTTTACCAGCAGTTCCTTAGCCATGTTGTAGATGGTCTGCTTTTCCGCTCCTGCAAGCTTTGCTGTGCCGGCTTCGATGGCTTCGGGGCGCTCGGTTTCTCTTCTTACTACGAGAACGGGCTTGCCCAGAGCCGGAGCTTCTTCCTGCATTCCGCCGGAATCGGTAAGGATAAAGTAGGATTTAGCCATTAAGTTTACGAAAGGCTGGTAGGTCTGGGGTTCAATAAGGTGAACGTTGTCAATTCCCTTGAGGAATTCGTCCGCTTCTGCCCTAACCTTGGGGTTGAGGTGCACAGGATATACGATTTCGACTTCGTCCTTGAATTCTCTTGCAATATCTGCAATTGCGGAGAAGATATTTGCCATGTATTCGCCCAGGTTTTCGCGTCTGTGGCAGGTAACGGTAATGACCTTCTTGTTTTCAAAGTCGATGCTTCTAAGGGTTTCGTCTTCGAATTCGTAGGGCTTGTCTGCAACCTGCAGCAGTGCGTCGATTACGGTGTTTCCGGTGATCACAATGTCCTCTTCGGGAATTGCTTCGCGCAGCAGGTTCTGCCTGTTGCGTTCAGTGGGCGCAAAGTGGATGTCCGCAATGTGGCCTGTAAGCACTCTGTTCATCTCTTCGGGGAAGGGGGAGTACTTGTCGTAAGTGCGAAGGCCAGCTTCCACATGGCCTACGGGGATCTGCTGATAGAAGCATGCGAGGGCCGTTACGAAAGTGGTGGAAGTGTCGCCGTGTACGAGTACCATATCCGGCTTTTCCCTGGCCAGAACCGGTTCCAGACCAGTAAGAACGTTAGCCGTAATCATGGAAATCGTCTGATTGGGCTTCATTATGTTGAGGTCATAGTCCGGCGTAAGGTCGAAAAGCTCCAGAACCTGGTCCAGCATCTGGCGGTGCTGAGCAGTTACGCAGAGCACGGATTCGATTTCCGGATCTTCCTGCATGGCCTTAACCAGCGGGCACATTTTAATTGCTTCGGGGCGTGTCCCGAAAACTGACATTATCTTCATAATATTTCTCTATTCTTCTTCGATATAGTCGTGATGTTCTTCTTTTCCTTCTTCTTTAGATGTGTAATCCACACCGATGCCGAGGAAAATAAAGACGAGAGTTGCTGCAATGAGCGCCAGGACTGCGCAGGCCAGGCGAACGCGGATGGTCCACATTACGCCGGCAACGCCCATAACTGCGCTTATGCAGTAGAGGGCCAGAACTGTTCTTCTCTGGCCGAAGCCCATGGCCATGATTCTATGGTGCAGGTGGCCTTTGTCGGCCTGCATGATGGGCTTGTGGTTCCAGGCTCTTCTGATGATCGCAAAGCATGTGTCGAAAATCGGCAGAGCCAGGATAATTACCGGGATTATGCAGGCGAAGAGCGTGGTACCTTTCGTGGGTTTATCGCCTATTAACGATATTGCCGCAAGCAGGTAACCCAGCTGCATGGAGCCGCCGTCTCCCATGAATATCTTTGCAGGGTGGAAGTTCCAGAGCAGGAAGCCCATGGTTGCACCTGCCAGGGAAAGGATTAAAATGCATTTTTCCTGGCTGTTTGTAACGTAAGCTGTGTACGCTACGGAAAGGCAGGAAATGCAGGAAATTCCGGCTGCCAGGCCGTCCAGCCCGTCGATGAGGTTAATCGTGTTGGTGATCGCAACGATCCACAGTACGGTGACCCCAAAGGATACGATTTTCGGGAAGGAAATGTACCAGGGCCCGATGGGCAGGATGTTTGCCATGCCTCGGATCTGTATGGTGTTATAGTAGAGCTCTGCGGCGCAGATTATCTGGCCGAGCAGCTTTACCTTGGCGGGCATGCCCTTTATGTCGTCCCAGATGCCCAGGAAGAGGATCATCGTGGCACCGATAATTATACCCATGGCCTGCTGGGTGTACATGCCGTTATAGATAAAGGCTGCCAGCATACCGGTATATATTGCGATTCCGCCGAAGCGGGGAATCGGTTTTTTATGCATTCGTCTCTCGTCCTTGGGCACGTCCATAGCACCTATTTTAGGCGCTATCTTAATGGCCAAGGGCGTTGCTATTGCGGTCACCAGAAAGGCTATCGCAAAAGGCGCTAAATACATGGACATCTGCTATTCTCCCATTATATCTATCCTAAGACCGGCTTCTGCTGCGAGCTGCTGAGCGAGTTCGTCGGGGTAGGATTCCTTGATTACAACGCGCTTAATGCCGGCATTTATTATCATTTTTGTGCAGATTACGCAGGGCTGAGTTGTGCAGTAAAGTGTGCCGCCTTCGATGGAGCTGCCCAGGCATGCGGCCTGGATGATTGCGTTCTGCTCGGCGTGGAGGCCTCTGCAGAGCTCGTGCTGCTTTCCGGAAGGAACACCAAGCTGCTGGCGCAGGCATCCTGCTTCTTCGCAGTGGGAAATGCCTCTGGGCACGCCGTTGTAGCCTGTTGCGATTACTCGGTTGTCCTTGACGATTACGGCGCCTACGCCGCGTCTTAAGCATGTGCTGCGCTTTCTTGCAAGCTCAGCCATTTCCATGAAATATTCGTCCCAGGTTGGTCTGCTCATTCTATACCTCTTATTCTTATTCGAAAAATTCGGGGTCGTAAAAAACTTCTTTTAAATAAAGGCCCTGCGGCGGAGCTGTGTGGCCCGCTTTGCCGCGGTCTTTGGATTCTATGGTTTCTGCCACGGATTCGGCAGTTCTTCTGCCCTGACCCACTTCCACAAGGGTTCCGACTATAATGCGGACCATGTTGTAGAGGAAGCCGTCGCCGGCGATGGATACGGTTATGTATTCGCCGTCCTGGAGCAGTTCCAGTTCGTAGACCGTGCGCACCGTGGTTTCTCTCGGAGTGCCTCCGGCAGTCTGAAAACACGCAAAATCGTGGGTTCCGACTATGTAAGATGCGGCTTTTCGCATGGCTTCGACGTCTAAAGGCCTGGAAGTCTGGTAGTATCTGGTGCGCTTAAAGATGTCCGGGCTGTCTGCGTTGCGAAGCTTATATATGTAGCGCTTACCCTTGCTGTTATATCTGGCGTGGAAGCCTTCCGGCATTTCCCGCACCTCCAGGACCTCGATTTCGCCCACTCTTTCCAGCTTGTCCTTGGCCAGGCAGTCGTTTACGGCTTTCTTTATGCGCTCCGCCGGGATTCCCGGGCCAAGGCTGAACGTCGCCGTCTGACCCAATGCGTGAACCCCCGCATCGGTTCTGCTGCAGCCGTTTAAGCTTACTTCCTGTCCGCAGACCCTGCTCAGAGCTGCTTCCAGCTCTCCGCAGACGGTCCTGGCATTCCTCTGCCTCTGCCATCCGCTGAAATTGGTTCCGTCGTATGCAATTTTTATAAATATATTGCGTTCGGTCATACACAGTTATTCTATCACATCCTCCCCCGTTTGGATAGTTTACATTGGGGACGGGTACACTTCAGCACTTTAGCACTTTAAAGCATTAAAGTGTACCCGTCCCCCTTTAGTTAACTAAAGTGATAAAGTGAAGGGAATTGGTGTATAATAAAGTTTATGAGTACAATAAATTTAATTGCACCGGCTAAGGTGAATTTCGTCCTGAATATAATCGGAAGGCGCGACGACGGCTTCCACGAACTCGAAACGGTTATGCAGGCTATAGACCTGCACGACGATGTTGAAATCCAATGGGAGCGCCAGACTGGCGCAGCGGCCGTATGCGCATGCGGAGGCGGCTGCGACATACAGCTGGACCCCGGCAGGGCGGACCTGCCGGCCGGCCCCAAAAATCTGGCATATAAGGCTGCTTTCTGGATGCACAACAAATTCCATAGAGAATGGAGAGAATCGGTTAAGATCCGCATAGTAAAGAGGATCCCGGTAGCGGCCGGCATGGCCGGTGGCTCCGCCAACGGCGCGGCCGTCCTGTACGGCCTGGCAAAGCTGTGGGGCCTTACGGAAGACAAGGCCGCCATGGAGCGAGTTTACGAGCTGGCGGCAGAGATGGGTTCGGATGTTCCGTTTTGCCTGGCGGTGCAGGAGGGCCGCAGGGCCGCCCTGGGCACAGGCAGAGGAGAAAAGCTGGAGTTTATCGAGCCGCTTGAGTGCCGCATAGAAACCGTGACCCCATCCATTGCGGTCAGCACGGCAAAAGTCTACGGCGCATTAACCCCCGACGACTATAAAAACCAGCTGGACGTGCGAGCCTTCATAAACGCAAAGACCCTGGAAGAAAAGTGTGCCCTTATGGGCAATCACCTGCAGGCGCCGGCAATCCGCATGTTCCCGAAGATCCAAAAGACCATCGAAGAACTATCTGCTAATAGCGATGCACTTATGACAATGCAGTCCGGAAGCGGCCCGACCGTCTTCTCGGTTTTCAGAAAATAACACTAACCATATAAAGAGCACAGGAAAAACAAAGGAGAAAAAGTATGAAAGTTGTTGTATTAAACGGAAAGAAAGTTAACTACGACGGCAACGCAGGCTACGAAAGCCTGGGCAGCGAAGTTGTTGTTTACGAAGACAGCACTCCCGAACAGTACGCAGAAAGATCCGAAGGCGCAGAAGTTATCGTTACAAAGGAACTGCCCGTAGACGCAGACCACATTAACGCACTGCCCGAAAGCGTAAAGCTCATCTGCGAAGCAGGCACAGGCTACAATAACATCGACCTGGCAGCTTGCAAGGCAAGAGGAATCAAGGTTTGCAACGTTCCCGCATACTCTTCCGAAAGAGTTGCACAGACAGCTATCATGATGCTCCTCAACCTCTCTTCCAACATGGGCAAGCAGATCCGCGCTCTGGAAAAGAGCGACCGCACAAACTTCACAAAGTGCCTGCAGGTTGGCCACACAGAAGTTAACGGCAAGACTCTCGGAATTATCGGCGCAGGCAACATCGGCACCAAGGTAATCGCTGTTGCAAAGGCTCTGGAAATGAATATCCTGGTTTACACAAGAACTCCCAAGGACTTCGGCGAAGGCGTTCGCAGCTGCACACTGGAAGAAATCTTTAAGGAAAGCGACTACATTTCCCTCCACTGCCCCCTCACACCGCAGACAAAGCACATCGTTAACGAAGAAACTCTGGCTCTCATGAAGCCCACCGCATGCATCATCAACACAAGCCGCGGCGCGCTCATCGACGAACCCGCTCTCATTAAGGCTCTGCAGGAAGGCAAAATTGCCGGTGCAGGTCTGGACGTTCAGGAAACAGAACCCCCCATTGCTGAAAATCCGCTCTACGACATGGACAATGTAATCCTCACTCCCCACATGGGCTGGAAGGGCCTCGAAACAAGACAGCGCCTGGTAAGCGTTCTGGCAGCAAATATCGCTGCTTACGCTGCAGGAACTCCCAAGAATATCGTAGGTTAGGAGCGTGACCCAATGCTTAACGAACTCATTAAGAAAAATTATTTAGACGAAAACTGCAATTGCGCAGAATCCATGCTGAAAGCTCTGGATGAGGCCTGCGGCCTGGCCATTCCGGCCGAATCCTTCAAACTTATCTCCGGATTCGGCGGCGGAATGTGCGCAGGTTACACCTGCGGCGCCCTGGCGGGCGCCCAGGCCGCCCTTGGCAAGATGTTCAGCAACGGCAAAGCTCACGAGACCGAAGGTTTCATGGACATGTGCGGTGCCTTTGTAAACAGATTTGCAGAAGAAATGGGCAGCATCAACTGCAGCGAGCTCAAGCCCCAGTACTTCAAGGAAGACGGCACCCGCTGCATCGAATGCGTATATAAGACCGCAGCAATCTTCGAAGATTTTGTTAAAGAATATAAGAAGTAGTTTTTTAAATTTATAACGCAAATGAAAAACCCGCGCGAGGCT
>JAKSSQ010000037.1 GCA_024403005.1 Clostridia bacterium
GTGCAGATTCCCGGCTGGAACAATCCTGCAAACACCAACGTTCCGCCGATAAACGGGGAAGATGTGGTTGTGGCCGTCATCGATACCGGTGTAGATTATACCAATCCGGATCTGGATGACGTGATGTGGCGCGACACAAACCCGTATAGCCCTATGCGCGAATTGGGTGGCGGAGAGTTTGGCTTTAACGGATGCCGTGAAGTTAGTCCCGAATATGATTATGACTCTGCAGACCCTATGGATGATCATGGACATGGTACCCATGTCGCCGGAATTATCGCTGCAGAATGGAACGGTTTTGGCATAAGCGGCGGCACCAGCGGTGTAGAAATAATGGGCATAAAAGCGCTGGATGCAAAAGGTAAAGGATCGACTTATAACATATGCAAAGGTATTAATTACGTGCTGACAGCAGCAGAAAGCGGCGTAAATGTGCGCGTTGCAAATCTGTCATTGGGTAACAGTGTATACGATTATTCCTTTTCGAATGCAGTAGAAGAACTTATAAAGCATAACATAATGGCTGTTATCGCAGCCGGAAATGCTGGGTCTTACATAGAACTTGATGATGCCAGCCAGAACAAATATACTCCCGGATCTCTTATTGTCGGTGCATCCGATGTGAATGGCGACCCGGCCGACTTTACAAACTATGGTGAAGATTGTGTTCATGTATTTGCCCCCGGCGTAGACATTCTGTCCTGCGCACCTATGCAGTTTTCCTCGATTATCCCGCAGGCGGAGGGTGTTCGCAGTACCGGATTAATTAAAGATGAAGGAGATATTCCGTTTATAGGGGACGGACCCGGCTATGCCTGGTATTCAGGCGAATACGCCTACTATATTATTTTGAACCCCGACGATACAACGGAGGGCACTGCTGTTTTCGAATTTTTTGATGGCGAAGATGCTGCAGATCCGGCCATTTATGCAGAAGACAGTACCCGTAAGCGGTACCTGGACTTTAGTATTTACGTCGGAAATATTTCCGGCGGATTTGAAGTTTCTGCTGCCATTCCCTGCAGAGAAGTAGACAGTGAAGGCAGTGTTTCTGATGAATGGAGCTGGGTAACGGCCCCATGCGTTAAAACAGGGTCTGAATGGCACTATATTGTGGATTTTCAGTCCGGTTTTGATGCTGAAGATGAGAACGGAGAAGTAAAAACATGGCGCCCTGCTTATTATGAATATCCTGCGATGCGTTTTGCCTGTGATCCGAAATCGACGGAAGATTACGTTGTGTTTATCTCCTGCTTACTGGGAGATGTGAAGCATCCGTATATGCTTATGTCCGGAACCTCCCAGGCTGCCCCCGCTGCATCTGCCTGCGCTGCAATTGCTGCTGCTGCATTTCCTGACGACAGTCCGGAAAAAATCGCAGCACGGCTTACCGGCGGTGTTACAAAGGTTGGCTCTTTAACAGATCTTTGTATTTCCGGCGGCATTATAAACATGCAGAAGATCCTGGATGAAGATTACGATCCGGTTGTGAATTTTGCAGAAAGCGAGGAAGATGAACGCGTTCTTCATGGCTATTTCTTCGGTGATGCGGAAGGCAGCCTTACTGCAGACGGCAAGCCCTGTACAGTTCTTTCCTGGAGTGATACGGAAATTCGCTTCGAACTTCCGGTGCAGCTGAACACCGGTGTCCATTGCATGGAGGTGACCACAGCAAGCGGAAAAGACGGACACAAAGCTGTTTCCGTTGAAGGCTGCGCCCGTTTAACGGAAAGATTGCCTCAGCCTGGATACTCTTCGGGCTATGCGTCAAGATTGGACTCCTTATGGGCCGGGGATGAAGAAGGATCGACGACACTTTACACGTTAAACTATGTTTACAGGGGAAAGCTGCACATGGTTGTGAATAAATACGTGGAAGGTACAGATAATCCATGGACCTGTCTGTTCGATGAGGAATTGCCACATAAATCTTTCAGTACCTGGTTTTATACGATGATCGAAGATTCCCATGGAATTTTGCACATTTATAATTTCGACAAGGAAAAACATTGCATCTGTGACTGGCAGATTAATAAAGCGGACGGCAGCTGGACCATGGAAGAACTAAACATGGATTATAGATGGTTCGGTCTTACTATTGCAGAAGATAACGTCATCGCCCTGGGCGGAGATGTGGAAGATAAAATATGCAATAAAATCTATACCTGGAAAGCCGGATCTTCAGAGATTACATCCATAGATACAGAACTGCCTTATTTCGCCGACGAAGTACAGGCATTCTACAAAGACGATGCCCTCTATATCTGCGGCGGATACAGCGGAGACAATGAAGATTTGTATACATCAGTTTACCGCATGCCGCTGACTGTCTCCGGCGGAGCATTGGAATTCGGGGAGGCTGAGCTTCTGTGCGACATCCCGACGGATGAAGGTGCTGAAAATAAACAAAAAAATCTGACCTTCTGTGCATTCGACAGCGGTATCGCTGTGGTGGGTGCAAAATACACGGACGAAGAGGGAATTTTCCACGATATTCTGGTATACGATTTCGAAGAAAATGCTCTCTGCTATGCAGACATGCGTCTTTCAACAGGAAAGCTTCAGAGACTGTTTTCAGCAGGAACAGGAGACAGTATTTATGTGATGGCAGACACTATGGAAGCCCCAAAAGGCCTGCTGTTTACCCGTGTTAACTACAGCGACCTGGTGCTGACGCCAATCGAGCCAATCGATCAGCCGGAAGATCCCGTAGACCCGCCGGTTGAACCACCCAAACCTCACAAACCAAGCAGACCATCTGCCGGAAACCCCGAAAAAGAACCGGATCCGATTACAATTCCGGAACCTGTACTCCCATATCCGCCTGTGAAATTCCTGGATGTGCATGAAGATGCGTACTATGCACAGCCTGTTGCATGGGCCGTATCCAAAGGCATAACAGCCGGTATTTCCGCAGAGGAATTCGCCCCGGATGCATCCTGCACAAGAGCTCAGGCTGTAACATTCCTTTGGGCACTGGCAGGCTGTCCTGTTGTAAATTATGCCATGAACTTCGAAGATGTAGGCTCCGATGCTTACTATGCAGAAGCCGTGCGCTGGGCCGCTTCCGTTGGCATCACAGCCGGTAAATCCAAAGATATGTTTGCTCCGGATGAAGTCTGCACCAGAGCGCAGATTGTAACATTCCTTGCAAACTATGCAGGAGGAAAGGGTTCAGCATCCTTCAGCGATGTTTCGCAGAATTCCTACTATGCTCAGTCTGTAGGCTGGGCCTATGAAAGCGGTATTACGGCAGGAGTAAGCGCCGAAACCTTCGGCCCGGACTTAAGCTGCAGCCGCGCTCAGATGGTAACCTTCCTGTACAGATTTGCTGTAAATTAAAAGAATCAGACCTTTGCCTTTGCAAGGGTCTGTATCTTTTTATGCAATAAAAGACTCCCGAAGCCTGGACTTCGGGAGTTTAAAAAAATGTTCGTATTTCAGGGCTGCCTGTTTACAGTATGGCCAGGCCTCTAACCAGCTTGGATCTGTTTTCGGGAACCAGTCCGTAAGCATCTGCCAGACCTTCGGCAAGCTGCTGGATGTCGGACGGATCGCCGGCGTAGAGCTCGATTTCCATCTCCATGATGGGAACTTCGCCGTTGTCCGTGATTATCGCGCCGGAGTCGATTGCCATTTCCATGATGCTTGCACCGTACTGCAGGCGGATGCGCCTTCTTAAGAAACGCATTTCAAGAAGATTGATGAGGGGTTCATCGCCGATCAAATCGATGAGAACCTTGCCGTCTTCGCTTTCGCGGAACAGTTCCTTGGGGGAGCTAATGAAGTATTCTTCGCCGCAGGGCACGTTGATTTCTTCTCTTTCGTGGAAGCCGTTTACTGCGCTGCCGTTCCACTTGAGCGTTGCGAAAACGGAGTCGCCTTCGTAGCGCACGCGGACTGCCATGTTATTCTTTGACAGTTTTCCGTCCGGTGTATCGAAATATACAGCCTTCATTACGACCTTTTCTGCTGAAGAGGGGTCTGCCAGCTGCTGAATGGTGGGGTCATTCCAAATTGCATCTGCCGTTTCCTTGTCAGGAATGGCATATTTCATTTCCAATTCCATATAATCCTCCAGATAATCCTCCGATGGCGGGATATCCGCGCATTATATTAGCAAAGAGTTGTTGAAATTGCAAGGGAATTGTGATATATTTCTATAATGCCTTGGTATATCGAAGGCGAAGATCAGACCGCGCTCCGCGGCACAGACCATAACCATCTTAAGGAGGATATATAATTAATGAACGCTGTATTAGTAAGCAAGGAAAACACCGAAGTAAAGTTTACCATGGCATTCAGTGCTGAGGAATTTACTGAAGCATGCAAGAAGGCATACCAGCAGGATAAGAACCAGTTCGTAATCGACGGTTTCCGCAAGGGTAAGGCTCCCATGAGCATCATCGAAAAGAAGTATGGCGAAAGCATCTTCTTTGAAAAGGCTCTGGACAACATGCTCCAGGAAGGCTACCCCGTGGCACTGGACGAACTCGGACTTAAGCCCGTAGACTATCCCTCTATCGAATTCGGCGAAGAAAAGCTGGAAAAGGGCAAGGGTGTTGAAATAAAGGTTACAGTTACTGTTGCTCCCGAAATCGTAGTTAAGGACTACAAGGGCGTAAAGGCTGAAATCACAAAGATCGAAGTTACAGAAGAAGACGTTGAAAAGGAACTCAAGAACCTTCAGAAGAAGAATGCTCGTCTCGTATCCGTTGAAAGAGAAGCTCAGATGGGCGACACAGTAATCCTCGACTATGCAGGATTCTGCGGCGAAGAACAGTTCGAAGGCGGCACAGCAGAAAACCAGACTCTGGTTCTCGGCAGCAACACATTCATCCCCGGTTTCGAAGAACAGCTCGTAGGCTGCAAGGCTGGCGAAGCTAAGGACGTTAACGTAACATTCCCCGCTGAATATCACGCAGACAACCTGGCTGGCAAGGAAGCTGTTTTCAAGTGCACAGTACACGAAGTTAAGACAGAAGAACTGCCCGAACTGGACGACGAATTCGTAAAGGACGTTTCCGAAGAATTCGATACAATGGACGAACTCAAGGCAGATACAAAGGCTAAGCTGGAAAAGAACGCAGCAGAAGCTAAGGAATACCAGGGCAAGGACGCAGTTCTCGCTAAGGTAGTAGAAGCTAACGATTTCGAAGTACCCCAGGCTATGATCGTTTCCGAAAGCAAGAACATGCTCCAGGAATTCGCTCAGCAGCTCGCATATCAGGGAATGGATCTCGACATGTACTGCAAGTACCTGAACAAGACTCAGGACGAAATGGCTAAGGAATTCGAACCCGATGCAGAAAAGCGCGTTAAGACCAGAATGATCGTAGAAGCTATCGCTAAGCAGGAAGGCATCGACGCATCCGAAGAAGACATCCAGAACGAACTCGAAGCTATGGCTAAGCAGTACAACATGGAACTCGACCAGATGAAGAAGATCTTCGGCGAAGAAAACTACGACTACCTGAAGGCTGACATCTGCAACCGTAAGGCAATCGACTTCATGTACGAAAACGCTGAAATCACAGAAGTTGAACCCAAGAAGGAAGAAAAGGCTGAATAATAATCAAAGCCGATAAATATTTAAAATGTCAGGCGGAATTGATTTATTTCAGTTCCGCCTTGTCTGTTCAAAAGAGAAGGATTAGAAAGGATTCAAAATATGAGCAATCTTATCCCGTACGTTGTGGAACAAAGCGCAAGAGGCGAACGTTCTTACGATATTTATTCCAGACTTTTAAAGGATAGAATAATTTTCCTGGACGGCGAAGTTAACGATGCAGCAGCAAGCTTAATCGTTGCCCAGCTTCTGTTCCTTGAGTCCGAAGATCCGGACAAGGATATCAATCTGTACATCAACAGCCCCGGCGGTGTAATCACATCCGGAATGGCTATTTTTGACACAATGCAGTACATCAAGCCCGACGTATGCACAATCTGCGTAGGCATGGCTGCATCTATGGGTGCATTTCTGCTGGCTGCAGGCGCTAAGGGGAAGCGCTACGCACTGCCCAATGCAGAAATCATGATCCACCAGCCTCTCGGCGGCGCCCAGGGTCAGGCGAGCGACATTAAGATCCAGGCAGACCACATCATAAGAACAAGAGACAAGATGAACCGCATCCTGTCCGAAAGAACCGGCCAGCCTCTGGAAACAATCGCAAAGGACACAGACAGAGATAACTACATGAGCGCAGAAGAAGCAGTAGCTTACGGCCTCATCGACAAGGTAGTGGAGAAGAGATAGCAATGGCAAATTTTGATAAATCAAAGGAACTCACCTGCAGTTTCTGCGGAAAGCCTCAAAGCCAGGCCCGCAGCCTCATTGCCGGTCCCAACACTTACATATGCGATGAATGCATAAGACTCTGCCAGGAAATTCTGGACGAGGAATTCCCCGACACCATCCAGGAAGAAGCAACTCTGGATTTCAGCGGCGAACTTCCCAAGCCCAAGCAGATCGACGAAACTTTAAGCGATTACGTTATCGACCAGGACAGAGCCAAGAGAATCCTCGCAGTAGCGGTTTACAACCACTATAAGAGAATTCAGTCTGCTAATAACAAAGCAGTTGTTACAGACAATCCCGAAATCGACAATGTGGAAATTCAGAAGAGCAATATCGTCATGATCGGGCCCACAGGTTCCGGTAAGACTCTTCTTGCCCAGACTCTCGCAAAGATTCTGGACGTTCCCTTTGCAATTGCAGACGCAACAGCTTTAACAGAAGCAGGTTACGTAGGCGAAGACGTAGAAAACATTCTGCTCAAGCTTATTCAGGCAGCAGATAACGATATAGAAAAGGCACAGCGCGGCATTATTTACGTCGACGAAATCGACAAGCTTGCACGCAAGAGCGAAAATCCCTCCATCACAAGAGACGTTTCCGGCGAAGGCGTACAGCAGGCTCTCCTCAAGATCCTCGAAGGTACAGTTGCAAACGTTCCTCCCCAGGGCGGAAGAAAGCACCCCCTCCAGGAATTCATTCAGTTCGACACAACAAACGTACTGTTCATCTGCGGCGGTGCGTTCGATGGTCTGGACAAGATCATCCAGGGCCGCATCGGAGAAAAGACCATTGGCTTCAACTCCGACATAGTTTCCGCAAAGGAAAAGGATCCTCACATTCTTCAGAAGGTGCAGGGCGAAGACCTGCTCAGATATGGGCTCATCCCCGAATTTATCGGCAGACTGCCCGTTATCGTAACTCTGGATGAACTCAATGTGGACGCACTGGTTCGCATCATTACAGAGCCGAAGAATGCGATTATTAAGCAGTACAAGAAGCTGTTCGCTCTCGACAGCGTAGAACTGGAAATCGAACCCGATGCAGTTCGCGCAGTTGCAGAAAAGGCCATCGAAAAGAAGACCGGTGCAAGAGGGCTCCGCAGCATTCTGGAAGAAGTTATGACGGACGTAATGTACGAAATTCCTTCCAGAGACGACATAGAAAAAGTTATTATCACAAAAGCCTGCATCGGCGGCGCAGCACCCACTCTGGTGCTCAAGTCTGCCTGCGGCAAAAACAGTAATAGGGTAATCAGTTAATGGACGATAATAAGAACTTAGAACTTAATCAGGAAGAAAAAGACAAGCAGGAAGACGAAATCCAGCCTGCCAGAATAATAAAGGACGACGGACTTGTTATGCCCCTCATCCCGCTGAGAGGGCTCACAGTTTACCCGAATATGGTTATCCATTTTGATGTAGGAAGAGAAAAGTCCATCCTTGCGCTGGAAAGAGCTATGATGCTCAACCAGACTATCTTCCTTACCGCACAGAAAGATGTAGAAACAGACCTGCCCACAAAGAAGGATTTCTTTAAGGTAGGCACAGTTGCCAGAGTTAAGCAGATGCTTAAGCTCCCCGGCGACAATATTCGCGTGCTCGTAGACGGACAGTACAGAGCTAAGATTACGGAGCTTATTCAGGAAGTTCCCTATTTCCTCGCAAGAGTGGAAAAGATCGACGATCCTGCAATTAAGAACAAGACTCCCGAACACAACGCTTTAATGCGTACAGCGCTCAACCAGTTCCACGAATACCTGAGCGCAAGCCCCAAGATGTCTGCAGACATTTTCCCCGGCGTAGAAGCTATCGAAGAACCGGGCAGACTGGCAGACATTATCGCTTCTAACATGGAGCTCAAGCCCGAAGAATACCAGAAGGTTCTGGAAACTCTCAACGTTTCCAGGAGACTCCAGGCTGTAATCGAACTTCTCACAAGAGAAAACGAGATTATGAAGCTGGAAGGCAAGATTTCCGACAAGGTAAAGGCTCAGATGAACCAGTCCCAGAAGGAATATTACCTGCGTGAACAAATCAAGGCCATCCACGAAGAGCTGGGCGAAGAATCCACAGAAGACGAAGCTGCAACCTGGAAGACCCAGATGGAAAAGCTGGCTCTGCCTGCAGTCGTTACAAAGAAACTGGAACAGGAAATAAGCAGATTCAAGAAGATGCCTTCCAACGCACCGGATGCAGCAGTCATCCGCAACTACGTGGAATGCATACTCGGCCTACCATGGAACAGCAAGACAGAAGGGGAAATTAACCTCTTAACAGCAAAGAAGATTCTGGACGAAGACCATTACGGAATGGACAAGGTTAAAGACAGAGTTCTGGAATACCTGGCTGTACAGGCTCTCATTGCAAAGCAGGAAGACGAAGTTACAGACAAGGGCCCCATCCTCTGCCTCGTAGGGCCTCCGGGAGTCGGCAAGACTTCCATCGCCAAGTCCATCGCAAGATCCGTAGGACGTGAATTTGTTCACATGTCCCTGGGCGGCGTACGCGACGAAGCAGAAATCCGCGGCCACAGAAGGACTTATATCGGTGCTATCCCCGGACGCGTTATGAGCGCAATCAAGGAATGCGGCAAGAGCAATCCTGTTTTCCTCTTCGACGAAGTGGATAAGATTGGTTCAGACTTCCGCGGCGACCCCGCAAGCGCACTCCTGGAAGTTCTCGACCCTGAACAGAACAAGGAATTCGTAGACCATTACCTGGAAGTTCCCTTCGATCTTTCCGGCGTAATGTTCGTTACAACAGCTAACACAATCGATACCATTCCCAGGCCGCTTCTGGACAGAATGGAAGTTATCGATATTTCCGGATATACAGAAGAAGAAAAGTTCAACATCGCAAAGAAGTATCTTATTCCCAAGCAGATTAAGAACTGCGGACTTACTCCTTCCAATATTTCCATTAATAAGGGCGCAATCCACGAACTCATCAATTCCTACACAAGGGAATCCGGTGTTCGCGGTCTGGAAAAGCAGATTTCCAACCTCTGCAGAAAGGCTGCCCGCAAGGTCGTAGAAGGCTGCGAAGGAAAGCAGTCCGTAACGGCTAAGAATCTGGAAGGCTACCTGGGCAAGAAGAGATATCACTACGATAAGCTCCTCGGAACCAACGAAGTAGGCGTTGCTACAGGCCTCGCATGGACTATCGTTGGCGGAGACACTCTGTTTATCGAAACTGCAGTGCTTCCCGGCCAGGGCCACATCCAGCTTACAGGCCAGCTTGGCGATGTAATGCAGGAATCCGCAAGAGCTGCCATCAGCGTTATCCGCGGAAAGGCAAAGGAACTGGGCATTCCGGAAGAATTTTATAAGGAAAAGGATATCCATATCCACGTACCCGAAGGCGCTACTCCCAAGGACGGTCCCTCTGCAGGCGTTACTATGTACACATCCGTAGTATCCGCTTTAACAGGCAGACCCGTTCGCAAGGACGTTGCAATGACAGGCGAAATAACCCTCCGCGGCAAGATTCTGCCCGTAGGAGGCATTAAGGAAAAGGTTCTTGCAGCTCATCGCATGGGCATCAAGAAGATTCTCCTGCCCAAGGACAACAAGAAGGATATGGAAGAACTTCCCCAGATCGTTAAGGACGAAGTTGAATTCGTACTCCTCGATAAGGCGGATGACGCAATCAGAGAGGCTCTTCTATGAAGATTTTAAAGGCTGAATTTTTAACTTCAGCAGTAAAGAAAAATCAGTATCCATCGGAAGATGTACCCGAAATAGCTTTTGCAGGCAGATCCAACGTAGGGAAGTCTTCCCTTATAAATCTGCTCATGAACCGCAGGAAGCTGGCTAAGGTATCCCAGAATCCGGGCAAGACCAGGACTATTAATTTCTTTAACGTCAACGACGTTTTCAGAATTGTAGACCTTCCCGGATACGGCTACGCCAAGGTTTCCAAGGCAGAAGCCGAAAAGTGGGGCCCTATGATGGAAGCTTATCTTTCTTCCCGTCCCAACCTGTGCAAGGTTCTCCAGCTCGTAGACGTGCGCCATGCACCGTCGGCTCAGGACAGACAGATGTACGAATACCTCCAGTACTACGGACTGGACGGTATTGTAATTGCCACAAAAGCCGACAAAGTAGGTAAGAACGAACTTGCCAAAAATATTTCTGTTATACGTAAAGACCTTAAATTGGGTCAAAACGATATAGTTATTCCTGTCTCTGCCCTGAACAAAACAGGCACAGAGGAAGTTTTAAGCGTTATGGATATGCTTCTGGCGCAGTACGAACAGAAGCATGCAGATCAGGAGGCTGCAGAATAATGTCTGAAAAGAAATACGATGTATCTGAAGTGCTTATCAGCAAAGAGCAGATCGCAGAAAAAGTAGCGGAAATGGGCGCTGCTATTTCCAGGGATTACGAAGGGGAAAGCATTTTCCTCATCGGTATTCTCAAGGGTTCCGTACCCTTTATGGCTGACCTCATGCGCAGTATTACAGTAGACGCAGAAATGGACTTCATGTGCGTTTCTTCCTACGGCGGCGAAATGAGAACCAGCGGTGTAGTTAAGATCCTCAAGGACCTGGATTCCGACATTAAGGATAAGAACGTCCTTATCGTAGAGGATATTATCGATAGCGGACTTACACTTTCCTACCTTAAGGAATACCTTGGTGCACGCGGCGCTAAGAGCGTAAAGATCGCTGCATTCCTGGATAAACCGACAGGCAGAAAGGTAGATCTTCAGGGCGATTACATCGGATTTGAAGTAGGCGACCAGTTCATCGTAGGTTACGGACTTGATCTGGATCAGAAATACAGAAATCTTCCCTATATTTCTTGGATAAAATAGAAGATTTAGGGTATAATATACTTTAGACGTAAATTTTATAATTACATATACGTAAAGGAGATTAATAATGAGACCTAATTACAAGGTAAAGCTTGGTATTTCCAACAAGCACATCCATCTTTCTCAGGCAGATCTGGAAGCTCTCTTCGGTGAAGGCGCAGAACTCACATTCAAGAAGGCTCTCGTTCAGCCCGGTCAGTTCGCTGCAGAAGAACAGGTAGAAATCGTTGGCGCTAAGGGCTCTGCAAAGGTTAGAGTACTTGGACCCGTTCGTAAGGCTACACAGGTAGAACTTTCCATGACAGATGCAAGAACACTCGGCATCAAGGCTCCCATCAGAGAATCCGGCAAGCTGGAAGGCACACCCGGCCTCAAGGTTATCGGACCCAAGGGCGAAGTTGAACTCCAGGAAGGCGTTATCGTAGCTAAGAGACACGTACACCTTTCCGCTGCACAGGCTGAAGAAGCTCAGGCTGTAAACGGCGAAATCGTTAAGGTTGTTATCGGCGAAGGCGAAAGAAAGCTCGTATTCGACGATGTAGTTTGCAGATGCGGCGACGGCCACGAAGCTGAAATGCACATCGATACAGACGAAGCTAACGCAGCATGCGCAGCTAACGATCAGATCGTAGAAATTATCTTCGCATAACAGGTAAATTAATATGAAGAGTTTGGAAAAATACATTGACCACACCTTGCTTAAGCCGGGTGCAGGTATTGATGATATCCGCAAACTCTGTAAAGAAGCTAAGGAATACGGATTTTACGCAGTATGCGTAAACAGCCGCTTTGTTCCTGTTGCTAAAGAAGAACTTAACGGAAGCGACGTAAAAATCGCTTCCGTTATTGGTTTTCCTTTAGGTGCTATGTCTACGGAGTCCAAGGTATTCGAAACAGAGTATGCATGCCGCGAAGGCGCAGATGAAATCGATATGGTTATGGAATACGGCCTTTTAAAGGAAGGCCAT
>JAKSSQ010000038.1 GCA_024403005.1 Clostridia bacterium
GTTGTTATCGGTGCGATTATTTACTACATTATTCTGCAGCTGGTTCTTACATTAGGTATGAACACAAACGACCTGAAGCTTATCACTGCAATAATCGTAGCAATCTTCCTCTCTATCCCTCATTTTAAGAAAGGAAGTGTGCAGAAGTAATGTTAGAAGTTAAGAACGTCTATAAGACCTTTAATAAAGGCACAGTAAACGAAAAGATTGCGCTGAACAACTACAGCTTAACACTTAACGAAGGCGACTTCGTTACTGTAATCGGCGGCAACGGCGCAGGCAAGTCCACAGCGCTCAACGCAGTAGCAGGTACTTTCCCCGTAGACAGCGGCACAATTACAATCGACGGCGTCGATGTTACAAAGATGCCCGAATTCAAGCGTGCAGCTTATCTGGGAAGAGTATTCCAGGACCCCATGATGGGAACTGCTCCCGACATGTGGATCGAAGAAAATCTGGCTCTCGCATACAGACGCGGCCAGAAGCGCAGCCTTAAGTGGGGCATTTCCAATGGAGAAAGAGAAATCTACAGAGAACTTCTCAAGACCCTCGGTCTCGGCCTGGAAAGCCGCATGAGCACAAAGGTTGGCCTCCTGTCCGGCGGACAGAGACAGGCCCTCACACTGCTTATGGCTACCATGCAGAAGCCCAAGCTGCTCCTGCTGGATGAACACACTGCAGCGCTTGACCCCAAGACTGCAGCTATCGTACTCGAACTTTCAGACAAGCTCGTTTACGAAAATAACCTCACAACAATGATGGTTACACACAACATGAAGGACGCACTTGCCCACGGCAACCGCCTCATCATGATGAAAGACGGATACGTTGTACTGGACATCTCCGGTGAAGACAAAAAGAAACTCACAGTAAACGACCTCCTGAACGAATTCCACATGGAAGTTTAAGTAAGACTCTCCCCCGCAGGAAACTGCGGGGGATTTTTTTGCCCCAGCGAGTTCGGTAGCCAGGCCAAAGCGGCGAGTTGCGCTCACCCATGGCGGAAGTTATAATGAACTATCCAGTTTACACAGATAGGAGGCCATATGTACGATTTTAAGGGCAAAAATGTAGTAGTAACCGGTGCAGCAAAGGGTATCGGCAAAGGCATCGCAAAGAGATTTGCAAGCGAAGGGGCCAATATACTCGTTGCAGATATATTGAGAGACGAAGCGATAAAAACCGCAGCCGAAATACACGAAGCTTACAGCACAACCGTTATTGCTTACGATGTTGATCTGACCCAAAGCGACCAGATTGAAGCAATGATGGAATATGCATACAAGTGCTTCGGCAGCATAGATGTAGTGGTCTGCAATGCGGGCATTACTATCCACGACTGGGCAACAGATTACGATGTATCAACAATAGACAAAGTTTTCGACATAGACATAAGAGCTTATTATCTCTGCGCGAGAACCGCAGCAAGATATATGAAGAAACAGCCTGAAAGAGGCAATATCGTATGCATTTCCTCTGTAAACAGCGCCGTTTACCATTCCAAGAGATCTCTTTACAACGTTTCTAAAGCTGCAGTAAACGGCATGGTCGGAACACTCGGCGTCGAATGGGCCCGCTACGGAATAAGAGTCAATGCAGTTGCGCCCGGCTACGTGGCTACAGACCTTGTAAAGGCCGGAATCGAAAACGGCACGATAAATTTAAAGCGCAACATGGAAGTAATCCCCATGAAGCGACTTGTAGAAATAGACGAAGTGGCAAACGCCGTCGTGTTCCTTGCGTCTTCCCAGGCCAGCGCAATTACCGCGCAGACCTTATTCGTGGACGGCGGATGGAGCAAAGATGCGCTGCCGGAAGACATTGATATGAGATAGTAAAAACCCCGGCTTCGCCGGGGTTTTCTCTGTTTCCACACTAAAAGGCGCCCCCTGCGGGGGCGCCTTCATCTTATCTAAACCATTACCGCTCCAGATACTCGCGCAGTCTGCGCATGCTCCTTAAAGCATCTCTTCTGCCCAGGTCGTAGACCTTCTGCAGCTTTTCAGGATCTCTTTCCGTTCTGCTAATATTTACCGGCTCGGACGGGCGGATTACAAATACTCTGCCCTCTTTTTCCAATCGCTTTAAGGTTTCCGTCTGCATGTTGTAGAGCGCGTGGCGCAGCTCCATGCCTTTTGCAAAGCGCGGATACTTTCTGCGGTAAAGAGCCACCATAGGTCTGGCCATGGGTTTCTTCCTGTAGGATTCGTCTCTGGTAAGAATGACTATCGTCTTTTCCACGCCCTGCGCCATTACCCATTCAAAGGGGATGCTGTCCGCAATTGCGCCGTCCAGATAAAGCTGCCCGCTAATCTCTACGGGCCTTGAAACCGCAGGCATGGAGCCGGAAGCCCGGAGGACATCCATTTGGTCAAACACGCTTGTTACGTGTACGTATTCGCCCTTTCCGTCCTTAAGATTTGTTATGACCGCATAAAAGTCCGCATCGCTGCGCTTGTAAGTTTCGTCGTCGAAGGGGTCCAGTTCGTGGGGAACCCTTTCGTAGGCATATTTCGTATTTACGATATTGCCTTCTTTAAGCAAAGGACGAATTCCCAGATAGTTTTTATCGCTGTTGTATTTCTTGTTGTAACGGATCGCTCTGCCCTTCTGTCCGGAAAGATAATTTACCCCGAACAGCGCGCCTGCAGATACGCCTGCAACCAGGTCTGCCTTAATGCCTTCGTCCATAAAGCAGTCCAGCACGCCGGAAGTGTACATTCCGCGCATGGCTCCGCCTTCCAGAACCAGGCCTATGCGATAATTTTTACTGTTCTGTGAATCCAATTACTGCTCCTTAAATTATCGGCTTATTCACCCGGGAACATGAGCGTGAATCTGTTTCTGCCAGTATCCTTGGAATAATAGAGGGCCTTATCTGCAGCTCCGTACATTGCGCGGAAGTTGTTCAGCTCCTTGCCGCAGTAAACTGCACCCATGGAAAGGGTTGCAGGATGCTCGCATCCGCTGAGGGATTTGCTCAAGGCATCAAACATCGCAGATACTGTCTTTCTAACGTCTTCGTAGCTGTTTTTGCCCTTCTCGAGGGTGATAAATGCAGCGAACTCGTCGCCGCCCAGTCTGCCTGCTACACCGTGGTCTGCAGTATTGTCCTTGAGGGCAGCTGCGATAGTCTGCAGCAGCAGGTCGCCTGTCATGTGGCCGTAGCTGTCGTTGTAGTTCTTAAAGTTATCGATATCGAGCATCATAAAGATGCCGCCGTTTGCGTCGCTCTTTTCCATAACCATGGTTTCAACTTCGGTTACGAAAGCTTCGTGGTTGAAGAGCTTTGTAAGTGAATCTCTTCTTATTACACCTTCCCAGCGGTTGATGTAGCGCTCTGCGCTGTCGCGGGCCTCCTTCTTGGCCTTCTTAATGGCAAGGGTCTTATCCATGCTTATAACCTTAATTCTGGCCTGGATTTCCCTGTCGATTTCGCTGTAGAATTCTGCGCCGTAGCTTACAACTTCCTGCAGGCTGCCGTCTTTTCTGCGCAGTCTGTGCTGAACAAATGCAGTACTGTCAATAACCAGCTGCATGTCTACAGCTGTCTTGTAATCGCGCGCATCTTCTTCCGGAAGCAGATCCAGCTGAGTAAGGTGCAGAGCTTTTACGTCTTCGAAGCTGTAGCCGGTGAGGTTTTCGAAGTTATCGTCTACGATAATGATGGACGTATCGTTTGCAATCGTGTATTCGCAGGCGATTGCCTTTGCGACGTTGGGGTTGTTGTTAACCGTGGAATCCACGCTGTCGACCTTTACAAATTCGAATGCGCGGGAAGCGTTTTCCTTAACTTCTTCAGGGTTTTCTTCTGCCGCGGGGTTCAGTTCATCCATCATCTGCAGGAATTCAGATGCCAGATACGGGTCGAACTGAGTACCTGCGCAGCGGCGGATTTCCTCCCTTGCAGCCTCGCTGCTGATTGCTTCACGATAAGGCTTATTCGTGGTCATTGCGTCGTAGGCATCGATAATCGAGAGCACGCGGGAAAGCATGGGTATGGATTCGTGCTTGAGCCCATCAGGGTAGCCGGAGCCGTCCCACCATTCGTGGTGGCAGAGGATGTAATCCGCAATTCCGGAAAGTTCCTTGGATGCGGATGCGATATTGTAACCCTTGTTTACGTGTGTGCGCATTACGACCCATTCGTAGTCCGTAAGACGGCCGGGCTTGTTTACAATATCCAGAGAAATACCAAGCTTGCCGATGTCATGGAACTGGCAGAGCATTGCGAGGTCGTGCTTTTCCTGGTCTGTAAGGTTAAGGCGCTGAGCCAATTGTTCTGCGAGCTTGGTTATGCGTTCGGAGTGGGCTGCGGCGAATTCGTCCGCTTCTGCCATGGTCTGAACCAGCGAATTCATAAGGGTTAAATCGTCCGGAGCGCTTTCCGGAGTCTTTGCCTTATTGTTCTTAAAAATCGTAGCCGCCATGGCTATGCAGCAGAAGGAAGATATTATTGAAATTATCAAAAATATATTAGTTTCCATGAGTAAAATTCCTGTTTTCAACAACGGTACACTTACCGATATTTTATCACTTCCGATGTTGTATTTTCAACAAAAAAACGGACCGCAGGTTGTGCGGTCCGCAAAGTTTTGCTTATGCGTTATCGGGTCCTGAATATGAACCTTCCGGGCTGAACACATCAGAAATGTCGGAAGGAATTCCTCCGGTGTAATCTTCCGGTGCAATATCTTTGCCGGACTTTCTGAAAGCGCCGGTTACGATGTAGCCAAGTGTATAAACTATGGCTGCAATGCTTACGAGAGCTCCTAAATAAGGAATTGCCTTAAGGATTTCCAGCGCAGCAACGCCTATAATGGATGCCAGCCAGGGCTTCATGTTGGGCAGAACCAGTCTTCCGAGAGAAGAACCTGCAAAGGCTGCAGCGAAGCAGATTGCAAGGATGTAAGCTGTGCAGATAAGCGCAGCCACAGGGAGTCCGATTACTGTAATCATGAGCGCAATAGTAACTGCAGGGCCTGCAACCAATGCCAGGAAGCCGAAGCCGATAACTTTTCCGACCTTCTTTTCCGCGGAAACCATATCCTTGGCTCTGTTAAGATGGCCTCCGATAAGCCAGCTGAAGAGCAGAGAAACTACAGCCATTGCAGCTATCCAGTAGAGAGTGTGCTTAGCCTTTACGACAAGCATGTTGGGAGCGGATGCGGATGCGTTGGGTTCAATCTGGACGTCTACATCCACTGCGGAAGGCTTGCTTTCTGTGTAGGCGATTTCGCCGATCTGCGCACCTGCCGGAATTTCGGGCATTTCCGGAGAAGTAATGTGCAGAGCACCTGTAATTTCGGCATCGCTGCCGATAACTGCGCTGTCTGCGTCGATATATACATTGCCGTCAACCTTGCCGTTAAAATATACACTTCCGGCTGCGATAGCGGCTGCGGAAGCCGTACCTTCGTAGCTGACGCTGCGGGCTGCGCCGTAGAAGCTTCTGCTTGAAGTTTCTGCGTCCACATCGATGCTGTAGCCTGCTGCAAAGATGTTGCCGCCCACCTGGCATCTGTCGATGTTAACGTTGTAGCCTGCAGCTAAAAGGGAAGACGCGATCTGTGAATCCAATGCGCCGACTGTGTAGCCTGCCAGCGCAAGGGCATCTTCTACTACGCTTTTGTTAATTGTAACGGTTTTACCGGAGCCAAAGCCGCCGAACATGAAACCATTTGTCAAATTGATTGTTTCACCGCTGAACGCCATGTTTCCTGCGGTATCCACGTAAGTTTCCTGGTCTGAACCTTCTGCAAACACTGCGGAAGGGAGCATGGCCAGCACCATCATAAGTGCTGCGATAAGAGCCCGAGCTCTTCTTTGTCTTTTGCTTTTCATCTCAATACCCATACTTTCTTAGTTATCTTTAGCAAAAAGACCGCCCCTTAAGGGGGCGGTCTCTGTTAATTGTCTTTATCTCTTCTGGCCTGTACTTGCGTCCTTAAGGATTACGTCGTGTGCACCGCCTTCAACGATAGAAGTAGCGGATACTAATGTAAGCTTTGCTTTCTTCTGCAGCTCGGGAATTGTGAGTGCGCCGCAGTTGCACATTGTTGAGCGAACCTTTGCGAGGGACATCTTTACGCCGTCCGCCAGGGAACCTGCATAGGGAACGTAGGAATCTACGCCTTCTTCGAAGGAGAGCTTGGAAGCTCCGCCCAGGTCGTATCTCTGCCAGTTGCGCGCTCTGTTGGAACCTTCGCCCCAGTATTCCTTTACGTAGGAACCGTTAACCATCAGCTTAGCTGTGGGGGATTCGTCGAATCTGGAGAAGTATCTGCCCAGCATCAGGAAGTCTGCGCCCATAGCCAGAGCTAAAGTCATGTGGTAGTCGTGTACGATACCGCCGTCGGAGCAGATGGGTACGTAAATACCTGTTTCTTCGAAGTATTCGTCTCTTGCCTTTGCTACGTCAATAACTGCTGTAGCCTGGCCTCGGCCGATACCCTTTGTTTCTCTTGTAATGCAGATGGAGCCGCCGCCGATACCGATCTTAACGAAGTCTGCGCCGCAGTCTGCCAGGAATCTGAAGCCTTCTGCGTCTACTACGTTGCCTGCGCCGACCTTTACGGTGTCGCCGTAGTGGTCTCTGATCCACTTGATTGCGTTAGCCTGCCAAGCGCTGTAACCTTCGGAGGAGTCGAGGCAGAGGATGTCTACGCCTGCTTCTACCAGAGCGGGAACTCTTTCTGCATAGTCTCTTGTATTGATACCTGCGCCAACAATGAATCTCTTGTGTTCGTCCAGGAGTTCGTCGGGGTTAGCCTTGTGGGAATCGTAGTCCTTGCGGAATACGAAGGACTTAAGTCTGCCTGCTTCGTCGATGATGGGCAGTGCATTAAGCTTGTTGTCCCAGATAATGTCGTTAGCTTCGGAGAGGGAGATACCTTCCTTAGCGTAAACCAGTTCGGAGAAAGGTCTCATGAATTCCTTAACCTTTGTATCCAGAGACATTCTGCTTACTCTGTAGTCTCTGCTTGTAACGAGGCCTACTACCTTGCCGTCTGCTGTTCCGTCTTCGGTAACAGCTGTTGTGGAGTGGCCTGTCTTTTCCTTGAGTTCAAGCAGGTCTGCCAGTGTAGCTTCGGGGGAAATATTTGTATCGCTGGGAACGAAGCCTGCCTTGGAGTTCTTAACTCTTGCAACCATGGCTGCTTCGCTTTCGATGCTCTGAGAACCGTAGATGAAGGAGATTCCGCCTTCCTTAGCCAGTGCAACTGCCAGTTTGTCTCCGGATACGGACTGCATGATAGCGGATACCATGGGGATGTTCATGGTAATCGCAGGTTCTTCTCCCTTGCGGAACTTGGTAATAGGTGTCTTTAAACTTACGTTTGCGGGGATGCAGTTCTCATCGGAATAACCGGGAACGAGCAGGTATTCACTGAAGGTATGTGAAGGTTCACTATAATAAAATGCCATGGGTCCTCCTTCTTTCACAGCGCAAAATTTGAAAAACTATAAAGAATATTTTATAACTACGGGGTTATAGTGTCAACGCAATTAGTCCACCATTCCCAGATATTCTTCCAGCGTAAGGTTATTTTCGTACATGTATGCTGCAACTTCCAGGCCTACGTAGCGGATGTGCCAGGATTCGTAAATGTAGCCTGTAATATCTGTTTTATCTGCCGGATATCTTAAGATAAATCCGTATTTCCAGCTGTTGTTTGCAATCCATTCAGCTTCTTTGGAACCGTTGAAGGATGTAAGGCCCCTGCCCCTTACACCTACGTCGCAGCACCAGCCTGTCTGGTGTTCGCTCTGGCCGGGCTTTGCGCTGTACGTATTGGCTTCAGCCTCGCCGTGCTTTGCTGCGTAGCTGTCGAACAGGCTCTTCTGGTAGTTGTAGGATCTGTAGCCTGTGCGCATTACGATGTTGTAGCCGTCCTCTCTGGAGGCAGCTGCCAGAACTTCGAAAGCGTCTGCTGCAGTCTTGCGCATCATCTTGGTTTCCTTGTTTCCGACATCCGGGTCGCAGGTCGTTACGGTGACCAAATCATCGGCCTTGTAGTTTTCCGTAACGTGGAACTTCTTGTTTACCAGAACCAGGTAGTCTTCGTCTGCAGAGCTTAAAGGATAAGCGGTCCTTGCAGTTGTGGTCGTGGGCAGAGCAGGTTCTTCGGGTTCTTCCGGCTCCTGCGGTTCTGCCGGCTGGTCCACAGGCGGCTTTGCAGGGTTTGGATTGCTTCCGGAATTCTTATTGGGCTTTCCGCAGCCCATCATGAGTAGCGAAAATACAAGCACCATTATTAATATTGTAAGCGTCTTTTTAGATCTCATAAGAGTCCCCTTTCTTTATCTGTTTATTATAGCATAATTTGAGGAATGAGTTGATTGGATTCACGAAGCGGATTCCGTAAATAATTCAGATAATAAACAGGTTAACCGCAGGTTATATGTGTTTTCGCAATATTGACACGCCATTATTATTGTGTTAAATTAACAATAATTCAATATCGCCAAAGATGCTGCAGGAATGCAAAGACCGGCAGCGGAGGAACTCTGGAGAATCCCTTAAATGGGTACCGAAGGTGCAAGGATTTTACGATCCGAATCTCTCAGGTAAAAGGACAGAACAATGTAAAGCAGTTGCTGAAGCCTTATCCGGAATTATTGGTATTGGTATCAGCAATTTTTTAATTATCTTAACTCAGGAGAACTACCTAATGGACAACTTGCAAATTTCCAACCAGCCGATAATGTGGGTGCTGTGCGGCATTACAGTACTCGTAGCGGCTATCCAGACAGTCCTTTTTATAAGGCTGGCTAAGAAGACTTCCAAAGAAGTTGAACTCAACCCCGAAATCCCAAACAAAGCATTTAAAATCGGTCTTATTTCCGCAATCGGACCCGCTGCCGGCGTATTTATCGTAATGGTTGGCCTCATGGCTGCCATCGGCGGACCCATGAGCTGGATGAGACTTTCCATAATCGGTGCAGCTGCTACAGAACTGGCAGCCGCAACAAACGGTGCAACAGCTGCCGGAGTTACTTTCGGCGGAGAAGGCTACACCCTTACAATTCTGGCCGTTTCCTGGTTTGCAATGGCTCTTAACGGCGCAGGCTGGCTCATCTGCACAGGCCTGTTCACCCCCAGCCTCGAAAAGCTCCGCGACAAGATGTCCGGCGGAGACATGGGCTGGCTCGGCGCAATGTCCGCAGCCTGCTCCATCGGTATCTTCGGCTACCTGAACGCAAACTCAATGGTTGCAAAAGGACCTTCCATTAATATTCCGACCACAGCTGCAGTCCTTGCAGCAGCTCTGTCCATGATGTTCATCGGCAAAGTAATTACGCCGAAGCATCCCAGACTTGCAGAATATTCCCTCGGTATTGCCATGATTATCGGGATTATCGCAGGAATCGTCGTAGAAGGCATTACAGCTTAGGAGGACAGACATGAACTATATGGATTTATGGAAAAAAGCGTGCATTAAAATCGGTACGCCCACAAACTTAATCGCAGCATTTACAGCTTTTATACCGGTGCTCTACCTCTGCATCCACTATAACTGCTGGCCCGACGTTTCTTTAATTTTAAGCGCATGGGGCCTTACACTCGTAGCATTCGGTGCGTTTTACATCGTTGAACCCGTATCCTACTACGCAGCTCTGGGCATGTCCGGCACATATTTAAGCTTCCTTTCCGGCAACATCGGAAACATGCGCGTGCCCTGCGCTTCCCTCGCTCTGGACGTTACAGACAGCGAATCCGGCACACTGCAGGCAGAAATCGTTTCTACAATGGCTATCTGCGGCTCCATCGTTACAAACCTTATCGCAACAACTCTCGCAGCTTTCGTCGGATCTGCTATCGTAGCAATTCTGCCCCTGGTTATCAAGACAGGCCTGCAGTCCTACGCATCCGCAGCCATCTTCGGCGCTACTTTCGGAAACTTCTCCTTAAAGCAGCCCAAGCTGGCAATCTTCGGCATCGGCATCCCCGTAATCTGCAAGATTCTTACAAGTTACATCGGAATTCCGGCATGGCTCATCATCGTACTTTCCGTATTCGGAACAGTAGGTATCGCAAGAATTTTCTACACAAAGGCAAAGAAGGCTGCAGCTTAAGAACTTCGCAGCACACGATATATATTTAAAAGAAAGGATTTACTATGTTCGCAACTGAATGCAAAGAAATGCAGGAATACCTGGTATCCATGCGCAGAGAACTCCACCAGATCCCCGAATTAGGCAAGGATCTGCCCCAGACTCAGGCTTACGTTACAAAGAAGCTGGACGAATACGGAATCGAATACACACTTAACAAGGGTGACTCCGGCATCATCGCATACATTAACAAGGGCAAGGAAGGTAAGTGCGTTGCGCTCAGAGCCGATATGGATGCTCTGCCCATTAAGGAAGAAACAGGCGCTCCCTACGCTTCTACCAACGGCTGCATGCATGCGTGCGGTCACGATACCCATACAACAATGCTCCTTGGTGCTGCAAAAGTTCTCCAGGCACACAAGGCCGAATTAAAGGGCGAAGTTCGCTTTATCTTCCAGACTGCAGAAGAACTGGCCAAGGGTTCCCAGGTTATGCTGGACAACGGCGCCATGGAAGGCGTAGATGCAGTATTCGGAACACACATCGGCTGCATCATAAGCAAGGACATCCCCTCCGGCACAGTTATTGTAACACCCGGCCCCGTTATGGCTTCCTACGACAGATTCGTAATTAAGGTTAAGGGCACAGGCTGCCACGGCTCCACTCCGGAAAAGGGCGTTGACCCCATCAACATCGCAGCACACATCGTAGTTGCTCTGCAGACAATTAATGCAAGAGAAATCGCAGGAAACCTGCCCAACGTTATTACAATCGGCAAGATCCACGGAGGTTCCCAGTACAACATTATTCCCGGCGAAGTTGAAATCGAAGGTACAACAAGAGCTCTGTCCGAAGAAGTTCGCCAGAAGCTTTCAAAGAGAATCGAAGAAATCTCCAGCGGCATCGCAGCAGCTTTCGGCGGCGAAGTTGAATATGAAATGGACTGGGGTGCACCCGCAGTTATCAACAACGACGAAATGGCAGCTTTCGCAGCTGAATGCGCTAAGGAAGTTGCAGGCGAAGACATGGTTATTACCCGCGTTGAATCGCCCAACATGGGCGGCGAAGACTTCGCATGCTACCTCAACGAAGTTCCCGGCGCTTTCATGTTCCTGAGCTCCGCAGACCACGAACTGGGTACAGATATCGCTCACCACAACAGCAAGTTCAACGTAGACGAAAAGGTATTCTGGGAAGGCTCCGCAGTATTCGTAAATATCGCAGAAAAGTTCCTGAAGTAAAGACTTTTGGCAAATAAGCACAAATAAGCAATAGAAAAGACGGGTTTTAAACCCGTCTTTTTGTTATGTTTTTAGTTTTGGGAGCTGGGCCGCTTGGGGAACTGGCCGCAGGTGCGGATTTGCGGGGCTGAGCCCATGCGTAGGGTCACGCTCAAAACTTAATCGTTAATAGAAATAGCCTTGTCGAAGATGTCTGTAACGGCCTTGTCCGGTTCTTCTGTGGCCAGAGTGCATGCGATTGCTGCAATTCCGCCGCATACAAAGCCGGGGAGGATTTCGTAGATTCCTGTGCCGGAAGCCAGCAGGAGCCATGCGATGTCCACAGCTGCACCGACTACTACGCCTGCGCAGGCACCCTTGTAGTTAAAGCGTCTCCAGAAGAGAGAAAGGAGAACTACCGGGCCGAAAGCTGCACCGAAGATGCCCCATGCGTTTTCTACCATGTTCATGATTGCCTGAGCGCCGCTTCCCTTGGACGATGCGATAAAGTAGGCGATTACAGATATTACAACTACTGCGATTCTGCCGACCCAGAGTACTTCCTTGTCGGAAGCGTCCTTGCGGATTAAGGGCTGGTACAGGTCGGAAGTAAAGGAGCTGGAAGCTACGAGAAGCTGGGAGTCTGCAGTGGAAACGGATGCAGCCATAATAGCAGCCAGCAGGAAGCCTGCGATTGCGGGCGGGAAGAACTTTCTTGCCATTACGATGAA
>JAKSSQ010000039.1 GCA_024403005.1 Clostridia bacterium
GGAAACTTACATCGTCGCACGCCTGGATGGAAGAGGCTTTACAAAGCTTACTAAAGAAGTGTGTAAATTTGAAGCTCCTTTCGATACACGTTTTCGCGATATGATGACAGAGACTGTTAAACAGCTGATGAATTGCGGTTTCAGAGTTGTGTATGGTTTTACAGAAAGCGATGAAATTTCACTTCTCTTTCACCCTAAAGAATGTACTTTCGGAAGAAAAGTGCGCAAATATAACTCAGTTTTAGCAGGAGTTGCCAGTGCGGCCTTTTCCATGCAGCTGGGCCAACCCGGTATTTTCGACTGCAGAATAGTGCCGCTCCCGACAGTTCAGCGAGTGAAAGACTATTTTCTCTGGCGGCAGGAGGATGCTCACAGAAATTCCCTGAATGCGCACTGCTACTGGATGCTGCGCAGGAACGGAGCTTCTGTGAGGGAAGCCACAAGGCAGCTTGAAGGGCAATCAGTTTCCTATAAGAATGAATTGCTGTTTCAGAACGGAATAAACTTCGCAGACCTTCCGAACTGGCAGAAGCGAGGAATCGGAGTTTACTTCAAAAATTATGAAAAAATCGGAATAAATCCGATTACAAATGAACAAAAAACGACTGTCCGCAAAGAACTATCAGTAGAATATAACCTTCCTCTGGGAGAAGAGTATGCCGGTTTTATAGAAACTCTTTTGGATTCTTAGGCCTCCGCTTTTTGTGATGATATTTATTCTGCAAGAATTAATTCCCTTACCTGATTGACGATTCCCTTATTTTCGCCTATTATTTAAGGGAAAGAAAGGGGCAATAAGGGAATGAGAAGTTTCAATTATTCTATAATTAAAGATCAGAAATGGGATTCGGAAATCCTGGGCTTGATAGCGGCTATTTACAAAGAAGCGGGTAAGCAGGAATTATTCCTGAAACAAAAGCCGGAAGAACTCGATAAACTCGTAGAAATCGCAAAAATACAAAGTACTGAAGCTTCTAATGAAATTGAAGGTATTGTAACCACAAGTACGAGAATTCGGCAGCTGGTTGAAGAAAAAACCACTCCAAAAAACCGTGACGAACAGGAAATCGCAGGTTACCGGGATGTACTTAATAACATCCACGAGAATTTTGACGTTATTCCGATTACTCAAAACTATATCCTTCAGCTACATAAGACCCTTTACAGCCATATGTATAACCCGGCTGCAGGACGAACAAAAACTGTACAAAACTATATAAGTGCAGCTTATCCGGATGGCCATACGGAGATTTTGTTTACTCCGCCAGCACCATTTGAAACCCCGGATGCAATTGACAGAATTTGCGAAGAATACAATAGCGTAACAGGTAATATGGAGCTTGAACCACTCATAGCCATACCGGTATTCATTCACGACTTTCTCTGCATTCATCCGTTCAACGATGGTAATGGCAGAATGAGCCGTTTGCTCACAACACTGCTCCTTTACAGAAGCGGATTCTATGTTGGCAAGTATATTTCTCTTGAAGCTAAAATTGCAAACAGTAAAGATCTGTACTATGAGTCTCTTAGGGCCTCGCAAGGCGGATGGCATGAAGGAACAGAGGATGTCATTCCATTCATCAAGTATATGCTTGGTACAATACTGGCTGCTTACAAAGATTTTGAAGACCGTATGTCCCTGGTAGAAGTTAAATTATCCGCACTGGAAATGGTAAACAGAGCCAGCCTGAATAAGATTGGCCGATTCAACAAACAGGATATCCGTGAATTATGCCCTTCCTTAAGCGACAGTTCCATAGAGAGTGCTTTAAGAAAACTGGTTGAATCCGGTACGCTGAAAAAAGAAGGTAAAGGAAAGAATACCTGTTACTACAGGCTTATATAGTTTATAAGGAATTGCACAATGACTAAAATATTATTCATCTGCCACGGCAACATCTGCCGCTCGCCCATGGCGGAGTTCGTATTAAAAGATATGGTGGAAAAGAAAGGCCTGCAGGGCCGGTTCCATATAGAATCCGCGGCGACGAGCACGGAGGAAATCTGGGGCGGCGTGGGCAATCCGGTTTATCCGCCTGCACAACGGGAGCTGGTTAAGCACGGAATTGGGTCAAGCGAGTACACGGACTTCCGGAAGAAACGCGCACGCCAGGTTACCAAATCCGATTACGAAAAGTTCGACTATCTGCTCTGCGCCGACGCAAACAACATCCGAAACACCATGCGTATTACCGGGCCGGATCCGCAGCATAAAGTCCGTTTAATGCTGGATTTTGCAGAAATCGAGGCCTTAAAAGGCAAAAATATAACAGACCCCTGGTACAGCGGCAACTTCGAAGAAGCGTATGGCGACGTGGAAGCTGCCTGCAGAGGTCTGCTTAACTATCTACTGACCAATTAATCTCTCAAAACTCTAACCGGAGAACAATATGATAAGACCTATTATGAAAGACCCGCTCTTCCTTTCAAAAAAGAGCGAAACAGCAAATATATCCGATATGCCGGTCGCCTTGGACCTGCTGCAGACCCTTGGGGCCCACGCCCATGAATGTGTAGGAATGGCCGCAAACATGATCGGCGTAAGCAAAAAAATCATCGTTTTTACGGACGAAGCCGACGGAATGAACAAAATCATGTTCAACCCGGTAATCGCCTTTAAATCGGGCGAATACGAGGTCGAGGAGGGATGCCTGTCCCTGCCAGGAGTCCGCAAAACCAAACGATACAATAAAATTACCGTCGAATACCAGGACATGAACTTCAAAAAGAAAACCGGCAAGTTCAGCGGCTTTACCGCCCAGATTATCCAGCACGAAATCGACATGACCAACGGAATATTAATCTAAGTAAAAATCCACCTCAGCTGAGGTGGATTTTAAAATGCAGTTTATAAGTCCGGGCCAGCTATCGAAGCGATAAAAACATCTCTTGAAGAGTGATATTCGTGCCCCTTTATGCAGTTTTTGAACGGATATTTCGCAAGTTCCGCCAGATATGCGTTAAGAGCTTCCGCATCGTAAGGCATTTTACTCATTTCGATTCCTGCTTCTTCGGGTTTTTCGGGGTCGTAGTTCCAGGGCATGCCGAAAAGATCCTTTCCGGCGCTGTCTGAAAGAAATGCAAACTCTTCTTCCGGCACATAGCAGATTACCGAGTCCTTGGAATGTGGCCCGCCTACATGCCTTATCCGGCAGGTAACTCCGCCAAGATCGATATCCAGAGACTCCTCGAACACTATATCCGCAGTCCGAAAGTGCGGAATAGCCTTAAGATCCATGCCGTGCTCCCGCTGAACCATATCGTAGCAGAACAGTATGTCCTCTCCGGTTTTAACCCGCTTCTTCATGTCTTCTAAATTCCATTCCCACTTGCAGACTTCCTTCAGCTTTTCGTTGGTTTCCTTCCCTGCAATTACGGGAATGCCGAGAAAACTCATGCCAAGCGCGTGGTCCCAGTGCCAGTGAGAAAGCACAGCCGCATCCGGGAAAGCAAGTCCGCTTTCCGCCAGTACCCTTTTGTATTCTTCAACATGTGCAGCAGATGCACCGCAGTCAAACATAAGAGAATACTTATCCCCTTTTATGTATCCCAGGTTCGGGCGGTCTGTGTCCGGGCCGAAATCCATATAGTAAATCCGGTCCGAAATTTTGCATAATTCGTGCTTCATAAGAGGCCCGCCTTGCTAAATACCGAACAGTTCTGCAGTCTTAACCATTCTGTCTGCAATCTTTACGCCGAAGGGGCAGCGGCTCTCGCAGCCTCTGCAGCCAACGCATTCGGATGCGTGGTGGCTCAGCGCTTCGTAATGTGCCTTAACGGATTCGGGTACGGATTCCTGGATGGTTGCCAGGTCGTAGAATTTGTTCACCATGGCGATGTCGATGTCTGCCGGGCAGGGCTTGCAGTGACCGCAATAGGTGCACTGGCCCTTGTAGGAATGAAGCGGCGCATTCGCGATAACGGATGCATAATCCTTTTCTTCATCTGTTGCTTCTTCGTAGTAAACAGCTTTGTCGACCTGTTCCTTGGTGTCGTAGCCGCAGAGCACGGATGCTGCGCCGGGTCTTCCGAGGGCGTAGTGGATGCACTGGGAAGGCGTCATTGCAGCTCCGAAAGGAGATCTTGCAGCGTCGAAGAGGCGTCCGCCGGCGAAGCCCTTCATAACGGTGACGCCGATGTCGAATTCCTCGCAGGCCTTGTAGAATAAAGCTCTGTCGGGGTCGATACCGCTAAGCTCTGCATCGAAACTGTCCTTGTGCATGTCGTCCAGGATGCCGTCGTGGGCAGGCAGCATGTCGAAAGCCGGGTTAATGCTGAAGAGTATCATCTCCACATAGCCGGATTTTGCAGCCTTAATTGCAACCTTGGGGTTGTGAGAGCTTAAGCCGATGTGCTTAATAATGCCCTTTTCCTTAAGGTCAAAGATGTATTTTAAGTATTCGGAGCCCTGAATTTCGTCCCATTCAGCTTCGGAGTCCACGTAGTGGATCATGCCAATGTCGATGTAATCTGTCTGCAGTCTTGCGAGCAGGTCTTCGAAAGCCGGCTTAACGTACTGCATTTCTCTGGATCTGTAGTACTGTCCGTCCTTCCAGGTTGACCCAACGTGGCCCTGAACGAACCACTTGTCTCTGTTTTCCTTAATGCCTTCTCCGATAATATCCCTGGATTTGGGGTCCGGCATCCAGCAGTCGATGATGTTTATGCCCTTAGAAGATGCATATTTAATAAGTTCGATGCCTTCTTCGTTAGTGTGGCGTTCCAGCCATTCTGCGCCGAAGCCGATTTCGCTTACGAGAAGTTCTGTTTTTCCGAGTCGTCTGAGTTTCATTGCGTCCTCCTTTTAGTTCATATTTATCAATCCCAGGCCTGCTGTGCAGATTACGATGCCCATGATTTTATTCCATGTAATCGGCTCCTTGTACAGTGCGTAGCCGACAAAAATCAGTACTATTGCGAGCAGAACTGCCTGGATTACCTGCATTGTGCTCACGGGCCAGCCCACTTTATATGCGTAGATAAAGCCAACCTCGAGCCCAACAACCGCAAAGCCCAGAATAAAGGGCGCCCAGTTGAGCTTGCCGTATTCCTCCAGTATCCTGCCGCCTCCGCCCAGCACGTGGAACAGGATAAACGCGGTTACCGCACCTATGGAATAGGTAACCGTAAGGGATGCAAAGGGGTTAAGGCCGTCCGGCACGGACTTCGCGCAGATGTGGTAAAACAGATTTGAAAGCACTACCAGTGCCATGGTCCAAATATATCCAAGCATTATTTCCTCCATGTTAAGATAATTCTTCGTGTACTATGATATTATATCAGTATCAGGTCTGATTCCAATCAGCATTAACCGATATTTTTGAACACAATCAGGAGGATTTATGCCTGGACCAATGGGTGGCATGGGGCCGCGAGGCTTCCTTACAGACGAAGAAAAAGCGAAGATGCCCAAAGTTACAAAGGGGCTTCTCGTTAGAATATTATCCTATTTAAGGCCTTACTGGCCCCAGTTTCTGCTGGTATTCATAACTATTCTGCTCTCTGCGACGGTAGGTCTTCTGCCTTCGATTATAACGGGGCGCATAGTGGACCAGGCCCTCGTGGGCGAAGACATGGCGCTTCTTATTAGGCTGCTGCTCTTCGCGTTCGGAGCCCTGGCGGCCAGCCAGATTATCGGCGTTATAGAAAATTACATTAACGCCTGGATATCCCAGCGCATCATCTTCGACATGAAGAACCAGATGTACCTGCATCTGGAGCACATGCCCCACTCTTTCTTTACGACCGAAAAGCAGGGCGACATCATAACCCGCATGAACACCGACATAAGCGGTGTAAGTTCCGTTATAAGCAGCACCCTTTCTTCCATCGTAAGCAATACCGCTACCGTGGTTACGACTCTCGCAGCTTTATTTTCCATGAGCTGGCAGCTTGCACTGGTGGGCATTGTGGTCATTCCTCTTCTGGTGCTCCCCACGAGAATCGTAGGCAAGTCCCGCTACAAGCTCCTTACGGAGAGCCAGGCCAAGAGCGACGAGATGAACCAGATCGTAAACGAAACCCTTTCCGTAAGCGGGTCCATGCTGGTTAAGCTGTTTACAAGAGAAGACAAGGAATACGAAAGGTTCGTCGGGGTCAATAAAGAACTTACTCAGATTTCCCTGCGCGAGCAGCGCACCGGCCAGTGGTTCAGAGTGGCAATGGGTATGTTTACCCAGCTGGGCCCTCTGCTTATCTACTTCGCCGGCGGCTATCTTATTATAAACAAACTGGATACCGGCCTTACAGTCGGCACCATAACCGCCACTGTAGCCCTTATAAACAGGCTTTACAGGCCCGTAGAATCCCTTCTTAACATCCAGGTCGATTTTACACGTTCCCTGGCCTTATTCTCGAGAATTTTCGACTACCTGGACAGAGACGAAACCATTAAGAATCCGAAGAACGGCAAGACTCCCGACGTTTCCAACCGGGATATCTGCTACAGCCATGTGCGCTTCGGCTACACTCCCGATGCACCGATTTTTACAGACGCGAACTTTACCGTTCCCGGCGGACAGATGTACGCGGTGGTCGGCCCGTCCGGCTCCGGCAAGTCCACGCTGGTTAACCTCATCCCCCGCCTCTACGACGTGGACGGAGGCAGCGTTACCATCGCAGGGGTAGACGTGCGAGAGTTTGACCTCAATCACCTTCGCGGCAGCATAGGCGTCGTAAGCCAGGATACTTACCTCTTTAACGGCAGCGTTCTGGACAACCTGCGCTACGCAAAGGAAGACGCGACTCTGGAAGAAATCCAGGAAGCCTGCAAGGTTGCAAACATCCACGACTTCGTAATGTCCCAGCCGGAAGGCTACAATACTCAGGTCGGAAACAGAGGTTTAAAGCTCTCCGGAGGAGAAAAGCAGAGGCTTTCCATCGCAAGAGTTATTCTTAAAAATCCAAAGATTTTAATCCTGGACGAAGCGACTTCCGCATTGGATTCAATCTCCGAAAGCTCCATCCAGGACGCTCTGGAAGCTATGATGAAAGGCCGCACCAGCATCGTAATCGCCCACAGACTTTCCACGATTTTAAAGGCGGATAAGATTCTGGTCGTAAGCGGCGGCACCATCGCGGAGCAGGGCAGCCACGAAGAGCTGCTGGCACTCGGCGGCATATATAAGGAGCTTTACGAGACTCAGTTCCGCCTCGCAATCGACAATGAAATCGGCAAGAAATCCATGAATATCCGCGCCGCAAGCCTGGACGACCTCTACTCCATAGCCAACGTGGAAGCCTGCTGCTTCCCGGCTGCAGAGGCTGCAGGGAAGGAAGAATTCGAGCAGCGCTTAAAGTACTACGCAAACCACTTCTGGCTCATGTACGACGAAGACAAGCTTATAGCCTTCGTGGACGGCTTCGTAACGGACCTGCCGGATTTAACGGAAGAAATGTACTCAAGCGCCCACATGCACGACGAAAACGGCGCATGGCAGATGATTTTCGGCGTAAATACGGTTAAAGAATACAGAAACAACGGCTTCGCTTCCCAGCTCATAAACAAGGTAATCGAAGACGCGAAGGCTCAGGGCCGCAAAGGCGTGGTCCTCACCTGCAAAGAAGAACAGATTTCCTGGTACGAAAAATTCGCCTTCAAAAATGAAGGCGAATCTAAATCGGTTCACGGGAATTCCAAATGGTATCAGATGCGGCTCACTTTCTAGGGCCGCATTTTTTATGCTTCTCCGATATACTCGTCGTATGTGCAGAGTCTGTCGGTAAGCTTTCCTTCCGGGCTGAATTCCATGATTCTGTTTGCAATTGTCTGGATGAATTCGTGGTCGTGAGAAGCGAACAGCACGTTGCTGTCGAAGGCGATAAGGCCGTCGTTTACAGCGGAAATGGATTCCAGATCCAGGTGGTTTGTGGGCTGGTCCAGCACGAGCACGTTGGAGCCGTAGAGCATCATTCTGGCGAGCATGCAGCGCACTTTTTCGCCGCCGGAAAGCACCTTAACCGGCTTGTAGACATCGTCGCCGGAGAAGAGCATTCTGCCCAGGTAGCCTCTCATGAAGGCTTCCGTCGTTTCTCTTGTGTACTGGCTGAGCCACTCAACCAGGTTGTAGTCGCAGTCGTTGAAGTATGCGCTGTTGTCCAGGGGGAAGTAGGAGTGGGTAATTGTAACGCCCCACTTGTAGTAGCCTTCGTCCGGTTCCAGCTCGCCGGAAATAATCTTAAAGAGCGTGGTATTTGCGATTTCGTTTTCACCTACAAAGGCGATCTTGTCGCCGGGGTTCACGCGGAAAGTAACGTTATCCAGCACCTTGACCCCATCAACAGTCTTGGAAAGACCTTCAACATAGAGGATTTCCTTGCCGGGAGCTCTGTCCATGTTAAAGCCGACGAAAGGATATCTTCTGGAGGATGCGGGCAGCTCTTCCAGAGCCAGGTTATCCAGCAGCTTTCTTCTGGATGTAGCCTGCTTTGCCTTGGATTTGTTGGAGCTGAATCTGGAGATAAAGGCCTGCAGTTCTGCAATCTTGTCTTCTGTCTTTTTCTTCTGCTGGTTCCGCAGCTTCTGCATGAGCTGGGAAGATTCGTACCAGAATTCGTAGTTGCCTACGTACATCTTAATCTTGCCGTAGTCTACATCTACGATGTTTGTGCAGACTGTATTAAGGAAGTGTCTGTCGTGGGATACGACGAGAACTGTTCCGGGATAGTCCAGAATAAAGTCTTCCAGCCATTCGATGGCTGCTATGTCCAGGTGGTTTGTAGGTTCGTCCAGCAGGATAATTTCCGGGTTTCCGAAGAGCGCCTGCGCAAGGAGGATCTTAACCTTCTGCTTTGCTGTAAGGCTGCCCATCATTTCGTAGAGCACATCTGTGGAGAAACCCAGGCCCTGGAGCAGTCTGCTTACATCGCTTTCTGCTTCCCAGCCGTTCATTTCCGCAAATTCGCCTTCCAGTTCGGATGCGCGGATACCGTCTTCGTCCGTAAAGTCTTCCTTAGCGTAGAGAGCATCCTTTTCCTTCATTATGTCGTAAAGGCGCTTGTTGCCCTGGATTACAGTGTCCAGAACCGTAAAATCGTCGAATTCGAAGTGGTCCTGCTTTAAAACGGACATTCTGGTGTGAGGCTTAATGGATACTGTGCCTGTGGTTGGTTCAAGGTCGCCGGAAAGTATCCTTAAAAAAGTGGACTTGCCTGCGCCGTTGGCACCGATAATTCCGTAGCAGTTTCCCTGTGTAAACTTCAGGTCTACGTGCTTAAAAAGCGTCTGGCCGCTGAAGTTCATGCTTACGTCTTGTACTGTTAACAATTTATTACATCCTTTCGCGTTATTTTAAAAGCATTCCCGCTATTATACTACAAATAGCGCAGTTCGCCGGTTAATATTCTGAGTAGTTCTCTGGTTTCCTCGTCTTTTGCTGCGGCTTCCAGCTCTTCGAAGCTTCCCTTTGTATCGTCGCCGTCCCGATATGCAGGAGAGGTTGATGCGCTCATGCGTGCGTATCCGCCTTCACCCGCCATAAGCGCGCCCTGCCATGTGCCTCTGGGCACCGAAATCTGAGGTCTTTCGCCCTTTTCCAGATCCGTTCCCAGCACTTTTACTTCCGCTTTGCCCTCCGGGCCGATTAAGAGCAGCTTAACTGCCGGGCCTTCGTGGTAGAACCAGTTTTCGTCTATGGTGAGCCTGTGCATGCAGGAAAAGCTGTCCGGCGTGAGCATATAGTAAATGGTTGAACAAATGGGTCTGTCCTCTTCTTCGTAGCCGAGAACCCCTTTGGGGAGTATCTGCTGAGCTCTGTAAGGCTGAGTCCACATGCCGCCTTCTCCGATTAAAGGCACCAGATTTAATTCTTTTATTATGTATTCTTTAGTCATTTTTGCAGATTATAGGTCTTTTAAGCTGTTATCGTAGCAGGGAGCGAGCATTACGCCGCAGTCCACGGTTAAAGTCTGGCCGGTAACTGCGGAGGCGAGGTCCGAAGCGAAAAATGCGCAGGCCTTGCCTATTTCTTCGGCTTTTACAAGCCTTCCTAGAGGAGCTCTTTCGCTGTAACTTTCTCTCCAGCCGGGAATCCACTGTTCCTGGCCTTCTGCCCAGATTAATCCGGGAGCTACGCAGTTTACCCTTACATCCGGGCCGCATTCGTGGGCCATGCATCTGGTCATCATTTCGACTGCAGCCTTGGAAATTCCGTAGTGAACCAGATTTCCTGCCGGATTGCTCGCGTTTATGGAAGAAATGTTTACAATGCTTCCGCCGCCGGTCTCCTTCATCTTCTTTGCAGCGATTCTGCTCAGGAAGAAAACGCCTTTTGTGTTGGTGTCCAGCATGGAATCCCAGTCGCTTTCGGTAATCTTATTCATGGGCTGGGCCGGGTAGATTCCTGCGTTGTTCACCAGGATGTCCAGGCGGCCGAAAGCCTTGATTACCGCATCTATAAGAGGCTCTGCCTCGTTAATATCTGCCTGGTTGAATTTAAAGGTTTTCGCTTTAATTCCTTCTGCTCTGAGCTCTTCTGCCAGCGCATTAGCTTCATCGCCGTGGCTTGCGTAGGTGATCGCAATGTCTGCTCCTGCAGAAGCGAAAACTCGCGCAATATCCATGCCTGCACCCTTGCCTGCGCCGGTTATGAGGGCGGTTTTGCCTGTAAAATCTATTAAGCGGCTGATCTTTTCCATAGTTTCCTCCGGGCTACATGGCATCTATAAGCCCTTTTATGCCCTGTTCTTCGTAAATTTCCTTGTAATATGCGACTTCGTTTTTAATGATTCCGTCGATCATCTTCATGCCGAGGAGCTCTACCGGAGCTTTGTCGTCGGTCATGAGGCGGCTGCCTGCTTCGTAAGCGGAAATACCGCCGCGCACTCTACCCATCATCCTGCTGAGCTCAACATCTGTTTCTCTGCGGGTGTTGTTTTCGAAAACAGACATCATGTCCGGATTATTGGACGCAAAGAGTTCTCTGTTGGTTGAATACTTAACATCTGCCGTGTAAACTTCAGAAAATACGGAAGAAATGGTGTCTGCCAGATATTCGTTGATGTTTCCTTCGGCGTCGCTGTGCATGTTCATGTTTACTACCATGACCCCATCAGCTGTCAGATGGTCTTTTACAAGAGTAAAGAACTCCGTCGTGGACATCTGGAACGGAATGGTAATGTCCTGGTAGGCGTCTACCATAATTACGTCGTACTTTTCGTCGATTGCGTTCAGGTAGGCTCTGCCGTCGTAAGTCGTAACTTCCACGTCTTCGGGAAGCTCGAAGTACTGCTTTGCGAGCTTTGTAATCTTGTCGTCGATTTCCACGCCTACGATTTTTGTGCTGCCGAAATAGCGCTTGCACTGGGTTGCATAGGTGCCTGTTCCGTTGCCGAGAATTAAGATGGAAAGTTCTTCTTTGTCCTTAATTCCAGCCATGTACGGAGCAGCCATGGCGTAGTCGTAATACATTCCCGTAAGGCCTTTGCTCTTAAGGTATACGGACTGAACGCCGAAGAGCACGTTGGTGGAAAGCACAACCTGCTTGTCGTCTTCGTAGACCTGCAGATAGTTGTAGATGGATTCACCCTCGTATGTCAGGTTGCTCTGCCAGAAGGCAAAGCTGTTATTGTGGCCAAGCAGGCAGCATACGAGGAAGAGCACCATGCTAACGGGTACCTGCCCGGCCTTTGTAAAATTTCCTTTGGAGCTTGCAAAATAAACGATTGCAAGGAGAAGCAGTATCCCTGCGAAAATCAGGAAAGTAATTGATGTTCCTACTGCCGGAATGCTTATAAACGTGGGGACAAATGTGCCGATAATGCTTCCGATTGTGTTGGAAGCGTTCAGCTTTCCTACTACGCTTCCGCTGTCGTCCAGGCTGTCCACGGAGAATTTAACCAGTGAGGGGGTCA
>JAKSSQ010000004.1 GCA_024403005.1 Clostridia bacterium
AAGTACTGGTGCGCGACGGCATCGATTTCGAAATGGTTCCCGGTATTCCCTCAGCAATATCCGTTCCGGCTTACCAGGGCATCCCTGTGACCCACCGCGACTACTGTTCTTCCCTGCACATAATTACAGGACACAAAAAAGCAGGAAAAGAATACGACATAGATTTTGAAGCTCTAGTCCGTACTAAGGGCACTCTCGTGTTCCTCATGGGCGTTGCAGCTCTCGGAGACATCTGCAGCAGCTTAATCGCAGCAGGCATGGATCCGGGCACTCCCGCAGCCCTGCTTTCCAGAGGTACTCAGGCCTGCCAGAGGCGCATAGTTGCAACGGTCGGAACCCTTAAAGAAGAAGTGGACAAGGCTGGAGCAATCACCCCGGCTATTATAGTCGTAGGAGAAGTATGCAGCCTGGCAGAAGATTTTGCCTGGTACGAAAAGCAGCCTCTCGGCGGCGTAAAGGTGCTGCTCACAAGACCTAAAGAACTGATATCCGAAACTGCAAGGGAGCTCAGAAGCCGCGGAGCAGACGTGGTCGAATTCCCTGCAATCAAGACCGTAAAAATCGAAAACAACGAAGAACTCTATAAAGCCATGGAAAGCGTGAACCAATTCGGCTGGATTGTGTTCACCAGCCCCACAGGCGTAAGAATATTCTTCGAAGACCTGGCAGAAAAGCAGATCGACTGCAGAAAGCTGGGAAATATAAAAATCGCAGCCATAGGTGGCGGAACAAAGAAAGAACTGGCAGCAAGAGGCTACTACGCAGACCTCATGCCGGAAATCGCAGACGGAGACCACCTGGGAATCGCTCTGGCAGAAGAATGCAGAAAGACTCCCGGAGTTAAGGTCCTTATCCCAAGAGCGAGAATCGGAAACAAGGAGCTTACAGAACATCTGCAGGCTGCCGGTGCAGAAATCTTCGACATCCCGACCTACGATACGGTTTATGCCCGCGGCGAAATCGTGGACGAAAAGAAGTTGGTCGAAGACGGAGAAATCGACTACTGCCTCTTTACCAGCGCATCCACTGTAAAGGGCTTTGCCGAAGCGATCGGACAGACCGATTATTCAAAAATTAAAGCTATATGCATAGGAAAACAGACGGAAGAGCAGGCTGCGAAGCTTGGAATGCAGACCTGGACAGCTGCTAAACCGTCCATAAAAGAACTGATTGCAAAACTGGAAGAAGTACACGGAGGAATAAATTCATGAATATCAGACCCAGAAGACTTAGATATGGTGCAAATTTAAGAAAAATGGTTAGAGAAACCAGAATGGACGCTTCCGCGCTTATCTACCCCATGTTCGTAATGGACGGAGAAAATACCGTTGAAGAAATCCCCACAATGCCCGGACAGTACCGCTGGACAGTGGACAGAATGAACGAAAAGATTAAGCACCTGTTGGACTGCGGCGTAACAAGCGTAATGCTCTTCGGCATTCCCGAACACAAGGACGAAGTTGGCAGCGGCGCTTACGACGAAAACGGAATCGTTCAGAGAGCCGTACGCAAAGTTAAGGAAGAATATCCCGAAATGTACGTTATTACAGACGTATGCATGTGCGAATATACTTCTCACGGCCACTGCGGACTCCTCTGCGGCCACGAAGTAGACAGCGACAGCACCCTCGAGCTGCTGGCAAAGGCAGCTCTCTCCCACGGTAAGGCAGGCGCAGACATGGTAGCTCCTTCCGACATGATGGACGGCAGAGTTGCAGCAATTAGAGCCATGCTGGACGAGAATGGGTTCATTAACACACCCATCATGTCCTATGCAGTTAAGTACGCTTCCGCATTCTACGGCCCCTTCCGCGATGCAGCAGGCTCCGCACCCGCTTTCGGCGACAGAAAGTCCTACCAGATGGACTACCACAACAGCAGAGAAGGCATTAAGGAAGCTCTCCTGGACGTAGAAGAAGGCGCAGACATAATTATGGTTAAGCCCGCCATGTCCTACCTGGATATGGTTGCAAAGGTTAAGGCTGAAGTTAATGTGCCCGTTGCTTCCTACAGCGTAAGCGGTGAATACGCAATGATTAAGGCCGGCGCACAGCTCGGATACATCGAAGAGGAAAAGATCGTCTGCGAAACTGCAGCTGCTGCATTCCGCGCAGGCTGCGACATCTACCTTACATATTTCGCAGAAGAAATTGCAGATTACATTAAGAGAGGCCTCATCGGTTAGGTTAACAGGAGCGAGCGGAAATGTATTTTCCCCTTTTTACGGACCTTACAAAAAAAGAAATACTGGTGGTCGGAGCTGGCGCTATCGGGACCCGCAGGATTAAAACCCTGCTGCCCTTTGCAGGAAGCATTACGGTCGTGGCGGAAGAAATTCCGGAAGAACTCATAAAGTACTGCGAGGAAAACGGCGGCGAAACTATGGTAGTTTTCCTGGAAAAAAGCTTCGAAGAAGCGGATCTGGAAGGCGCAGACATGGTTCTGGCTGCCACAAGCGACAAGGCGCTGAACGCACTCATCTACGAACACTGCAAGGAGCGCGGCATTCCGGCTAACGATGCCAGCGACAAAAATCTCTGCGATTTCCACTTTCCATCGGTAATAAACGATGGAAATATCGTAATCGGAATCGGTGCCTCCGGCACGGACCACGGCAAAGTTAAGGAGACCAGAATCTTCCTGGAAGAGGCCCTTAAAAGCAGAAAATAGAGTGCGGATTTCAAGGCCGCCCAGAAGGCCTAAAATCGGCCGAATTACAGCAAAAACAGAGAGGACGGAGTATTTCTCCGTCCTCTTTTTATATCTGCATTTTACCCCTTATTTTAAGTGCCCTGCAGCCTGGCTTCCTGCCGTGCCCCTACTTTCTGGATTCGAAGTCTTCTTCGATTTCCTTAGACCAGGATTCAGGCACTGCACAGCCTGCGCGCACGCTTTCCACAACATGGGCCATTGCTCTGAACTTTACTGCATTGCCTCTGCCGTCGTTGCGGTAGTTTACGGTTCTGTCTCTTCCGATGCCGAAGGACGCTGCAGTTTCCACAGAGTCGATGTTCGCGCCCATAAAGATGAATTCCCAGCCTTCTTCCTTCTTAGCCTCGATCATCTTCTTAACTTCGGTGCTGGAGTACTTATGGCTCGCATTCTCCATGCCGTCGGTGGTTATAAAGAAGATTGTGGAATCGGGCACGTCTTCCGGTCGGATGTACTTATGCACTTTGGAAATGTGCTTTACTGCGCCGCCGATTGCATCGATTAAAGCGGTGCATCCGCAGGGGGTGTATTCTGCTTCCGTAAGTTTCTTTACTTCTCCGATTTCCACTCTGTCGTGAACCACTGTGCTGTCATCGCTGAACACAATTGTGGAAACCAGAACCTTGCCGTCCTTGCCTTTCTGTTCCTCAATTAAGGAGTTGAAACCGCCGATTGTGTCTTCCTTAAGGTCATACATGGATCCGCTGGCATCCAGGATGAATACTGCTTCTGTAATGTTATTCTTAGCCATTTCTCTTTTCATTTCTGAACCTCCGTATAATAAGCTTTAAAGCAATGCTTTCTTAATTACGGCTTTATTCTACAGAAATTCTAAAAGGAAAAGGTCAACTGGCAGTTTACATTTATACTCCTATGTGCTCGGGGTCCTGCCGGTAAGTCACCCCTCGCTTATATTATTTCGCGCCTAAAAGCGCCTGGTCGAACTCGTAAAGGATTTCGTTTACAGTATTTACATCGTAAATCTTATGGTTTATGCAGTAGCGGATTATGAGGTCGCTCTTGCTCGCATTGGAAAGGTAGAAGCCTGCTTTCTTAAGGAAAAGCTCTGCTTCTCTCGAATTGAGTTCAAGCGCCAGAGCCAGAGCGCAGGCAGAAGGCTTGCCGATGCGGTAATCCGGGTCGTTCTTGATTCTGTTAAAGTGAGCCCTCGTAAGATTCGCCTTTTTGTAGCAATAGGAATCCTTCCAGCCTCTTTCGTCTATAAGGCGGAGGAGCATCTGGGAGAAGCTTTCGTCGATACTGCGCAGCATTTCTTCAAGGTCTCTACGGACAGGAATGTCTTCGTCGCTTAAACGCTTAAAGCCCATTGCAGGAGCTGGCATTTCGTCCTTTTCTCTGCGTTCCTGCGGCAAAGTTTCCGTGCATTCGCAGATTTCAATGGCACTTTCGCAGGGTTCCGGGGCTTCAGCGCTTTTGGCAGCTTTAAAAAGGCCTGCGCCGAAAGTTTCGAATGGCAGGGGTGCCGCGGGCTGCTCGATTAAATTGCGGTCAAGGTATTCCCTTATGCGGTTTAAAAGAAATTGTGGAATCATCCGGGCCTCCTATAGAAAAACCGGGCGGCAAAGCACCCGGATCTGTTTAAAGAAAGATGTAAAGACTTCTTACTATTACGCTGTAGGCGAAGGACATGAGCATCGCCAGCACGATGGGAGAAAAGTCCAGACCAATTTTGTAGGTCACGGGCTCCATCGCTCTTCTTACGGGAGAGAGCAGCGGCTCTACAAATTCTCCGAGTTTGCAGTAGATGTTGTAGAGTCCTGCGTTGCCGCGTGCGAACCAGGAAAGTATTACATATATCCACAGTGCATAGTTAAACAGCCTGAAGAACAGGCTTACTGCGGTGATTAAAAGAAATTTCATTTTAGTGTCTCCGTTGGATAAACTGAGGATTTAATTATCCCCAGAATTAATATTTTCTGCTTTTTCTATGCGCTTCTTTTCGATTTCTGCCGGCATGTATTCGTTCACGATGTCGAACATAGCCTGAGCCATTTCGATAAGGTTGTCGATGGAATCGGACATTCCTCTGCGCATCCACTGCTTAACGATTCCGTTGCAGCCTTCGGCTATAAAGTAGTACAGGTATTCCTGCTGAACCAATGGCATTTCGGGGAAGTGCTCCTGAATGATTCTGAAATGGCCTCTGTAGGCGATTTCGAATACCTTCTTGCGGAATTCTGCATCGCTGTTCTTGGAGAAGAGGGTTTCGTAGATGTAGCCGTTCTTCTGAATGTCTTCCAGGATTACGCGGAAAATTTCGGGAAGGCTCATGTCCTTACCGTGGTTTGTCTTTTCTTCCAGACCGTCCAGGAGTTCCTTTTCGATCTTGTAGAGCAGATCTGCCGGATTGTTGTAGTACTTGTAGAAAGTAGCCCTGTTAATCTCCGCGCAGTCGCAGATTTTTGTAACGGTTATCTTATCCAGAGAAGTTTCCTTTAAAAGGTGGATGAACTGCTCCTTAATAACCATCTTGGTATATCTAACTCTAGCATCCATAATATATGCCTCCTGTTAATGCAAATTTCTACTAAAGTGTATAATAACTTTCGTTAAACGATGTATGCATATACTATCAAACGAAACGAACAAAAACAACTATATAAATTTTAATTCATGTAAATTACATACCGGCTGTGCTTCTGTTAATCCTTGCGGCGCAAGGCCCCGGGAGTTATTATATATACTGTGCGCTTTCGGAGCGCCGATAATAATAAGAAAAGAGTTATTTATGTTTGTATATATCGCTACATTTTTAGCTGCAATTCTGGCGGGACTGGTGCAGGCCGTGAGCGGCTTTGGCGCAGGGATTATCCTCATGCTGGTAATGCCTGCCTACATGCCCATGCTGCAGGCCTCCGGCACATCTTCCATAATGTGCATGAGCGGCCAGGTCACCACCCTCTACAGTTTCCGCAAAGAGATAAATTTCAAGACTTTCTTTACGGATTTTATTAAGGACACGTTGATTCCAATCAGCTGCTACATCGCCGGCAGCGTAATTGTGCTGAACATGGTCCAGGGCGTGGACATGACCAGACTTAAGCTGCTCTTCGGCATATTCCTGCTGGTTCTGGCAGTTTACTATCTGTTCCTCGCTAAGAAGGCAGCTTTAAAGCCGGATAAGAAGACCGGCATCTTCTGCGGCGGCCTCTCCGGTGTGTTCTCCGGAGCTTTCGGCGGAGGCGGCCCGCTGATCGCAATATACTACCTGGCCTACTTCGGCAGAGATAAAGTAAAGTACGTTACCACTCTGCAGGTATTCTTCTTTGTAACCAGCGTAGTTAATATGGTTACGAGAATCCTCAACGGCATCCTCGGCCCGGACTGCATCCCCTACGTTCTGGTTGGCTTTGCAGGCATGGCGGTGGGCAGCTCCATCGGCGTGCGCTGCGTAAGCAAGATCGACGCAGACATGCTCAAGAAGATAATCTACGGATTTATCGGGCTGTCCGGCGTGCTCACGATTATTCAGAATCTGTAAATGAATAAGAGTGTGAAAAACGGTTTTACGTTCTTCACACTCTTTTGTTTTAAATGATTGCGGTCAAACCCGGCGCAGCCTTACTTGAGCAGAGTTCTGATTGTCTCGAATGTAATGTTGGGAACATTTTCGAAGGTCTGCTTCATGTCTACGCGTTCTGTAACCATGTGGCCATCTCTTCCGAAAGTACCGATATTTACAACGGGTACGTTGATTTCGCGAATCTTGGAGATATCGTGGTGATACTTATACTTTGTTGAGGGCATATTGTCGTTGAGCAGGTCTACAGCCGTTTCGTCTCCGCCTACAGCCATGAAGCTGGAGTCTGCGATGTACGGATAGAACATTCTCGTCTTAATCTGTCTTTCTGCTTCAGGACGAACCATTTCAACAGCACCTTCAACTGCATCCAGGAGAGCCTTTTCCATGGGAGTCTTGCCTGTCATTTCGATGTTTGCAGAGTAAAGAGAACCGAAGAATACAACGATGCAGGGACTCTTGTCGTCCATCCACTTCCACATTTCCTGGATTACCTTAAATCCGTAATCTCTCAGGTCCATGCCGGGATCGGATTCATGGAGTTCCTTCATGTACTTGTCCATTGCATCTACGAATTCCTGGCCCTTGTTTGCTGCGATTTCATCGTAGTATTCCTTGTAGGTAAGAACTCTTGTCTTCCAGGGCAGCGGTGTAAAATCGCATTGGGAAAGTCTGCAGAATCTCTTGTATTGAGTATTAAGATGTTCGATGATATCGTCCATGGCATCGATAGCTACCTGCTTTGCGTTTGCAAGAACGTCTCTGGGGCTCATGCCGTGGATGAAGTAGTTGTAGTAACCGGTTGCAACCAGAGCTGTCTGAACTGTGTAGCCAACCTTTGTATCTGCCTGCTTGAGAGAGATAGGCGGCACGCAGATTTCTCCGTGAGCGATGTCGCAGAGGTCTACGTTTAAGGACATCTTTCTTGTAATTTCAGCCATGAGCAGGTTGGGATCCATAGCAGCGAAGGACTGTCCAACGTGGGATTCCTTACCGAAAGCTACGTAGCTGGGAAGAGTCTTGCCGATGCAGCCGTAGTAGATGTATCTGTTTTCATCGCCGGGGTTATAGTTTGTGGAGTAGTCTGCATTAATGCAGGCGATGTATTCCAGACCTTCCTTCTTCTTAATCTTAACGATTTCGTCCAGAGCAGCGATAATACCGCCGGACATGTCTTCTTCGTCGCACTCTGCAACGTGCATAACGTATCCATCCAGCTCATCCAGATGTTCTGCGAAGTACTTCATGATAACCATGTGGCCTGCAACGCCGGATTTCATGTCCAGTGCGCCGCGTCCGAACATGAACTGGCCGGACTTGATGTCGTCAATAACAGCCTGAGGCATGCTCATGGACATAAACTGGTCCGGAAGAAGATCCGGGCGGAAAGCTTTTTCCCAGAATGTGCCGTAGTCGTCTACACCTACTGTGTCGATGTGGCCAATCATGATTACGCATCTGTTGGAATTACCCTTGGTTCCCTTGAGGTAACAGATGTTGCTGTGGCGGTCGTCTTCTTCCAGATTTGCGAACATATAGTTCTGTTCGGGGTGTTCCTGGAAATAGGGCATAGCTTTGTAAAAGTCGTTTACATACTTTGCGACTTTTGATTCTCCGCCATCCTTTGCATGGTTCACAGAGGGGATATTAACCATTTCCGTAGTTAGTCTTTTTACTTCTTCAAAAGAGTTCAGATTCATAGTTTTCTCCTTATCACACTGCCGGCGCATAGCGCCAATCCCTTGGTTTACATGGGGTGACCCCATCAAAATTATTATATAATAAACGAATTCCATAAAGTAGTACTATTTTCAACTGCTTTTTACATTGACATTGCCGGCGAAAGCTATAAAATTATATTGATACTAATTAGTATCAATATGTATCAATTTTAAGGAGGGCACATGGACATCATCAAATATATACAGATGATAAACGATTCATCTTTTTTCGACCTGAAGAAGATGTCATACAAATACACAAAAGAAGAAGTCCGGGCTCTCATTAAAGTACTGAAGCAGATTGCCTACAGAGCAATTCCATTAAAAGATTTCTCCGGCAGCAGCGACCTGGTATTTATTGAAGCGGTTATAGGTAATTCCAGGGATGCCGGCAAGAAACTGCTCATTTACAGAGGCTCTGCACCGTACAGCATTCAAGCTTTGGAGGACGAAATTGCATCTACTTTTCAAATTGAGCAGATTAACACTTCCAGAGAAAGTATACGCAACATTCTGGACGGAAGGGCCCCAAAAGGAACAGAAGAATTTCGTGTCTGGGGCATGAAGCAGGGATTTGAATTTATTTCAGACCGTGCAAATACAATTAACGAAGAAAATCTGAGGAAACTCTACGAACTGGCTATAAATCCTTACCTGGAAGATAAGAAAGATATGCTGGCAGATGGCCAGCTCTACAGAGACGACGATGTCCTGGTCGGAAATATCCTAAGCCAGGAAAAAGTTCACGATGGGCTCCAGGCAGAAAAGATTAAGGAAAGGATGGACAGTCTGTTTGCTTTCATAAACGAGCACACGGACATGGACGACCTTGCAAAAGCTGCTGCAATCCATTTTTACATCGGATATATTCATCCCTATTTTGACGGAAACGGACGCATGGCAAGATTGCTGCACTGCTGGTACCTGCTGCAGAACGGCTACTCTGCAACTCTTTATCTGCCTTTTTCTTCTCTTATCGAAGAGACAAGGATTAAATACAATAAAGCCTACGAACTGGTTGAACAGAATGAAAAAATCAGCGGATGCATAGATATTTCCCCATTCCTAAGCTACTTTAACGAATATGTCTACCGCAAAATCGGCAGCTGCGATTTCCACAGCAATACTCTCGAAGCTTTCAACGAACTTTTAAAGCAGGGCGAGATTACCGGTAAAGAAAGGGAACTGTTCAGCTTCGTAATATCCAATTACGGCATGAACCAATTCTCCACTAAAGATCTTGAGAAAGATTTTGAAAACTGCGCTTATGCAACCATTCGCACCTTCGTACTGAAGATGACGGAAAAAGGCTTGTTCGAAGAACACCTTTACAAGAACAGAAGAAAATACAGCCTGGCATCTACTCAGATAAGTAAGAAAAAAGAACAATAGAAGCAAAACCCTCCATCGCACGCGATGGAGGGTTTTTTGGAGCTGCTAAGCCGACTTGAACGGCCGACCTCATCCTTACCAAGGATGCGCTCTACCGACTGAGCTATAGCAGCATGTCGATATAAAGCCTATATATTATATTGGAAAAAGGCCCATTGTGTCAAGAGCCGGCGGCTAATCCACGAAAAATCCCGAAAGTTTTCTGCGGATGCGCTGAATCGCATTATCTATGGATTTTGGGGGCTTTCCCAGCTCTTCTGCAATTTCTTTATAGCCTCTGCCGTCTTTAAGCCTGCTAACTACCTGCTTTTCGAAAGCCGAAAGTACCTTGCTGTCTTCCGAAAGCATTAAGCTTATGGTTTCCTTAAAAATCGCGCGCTCTGCAGGGTTTGCATCGGGGCCTGCCGGGAGAACCTGAGCCAATGTGCTGTCGCTTTCCCCTACGGGAACGTCCAGGGAAACCGAATCGTTTAAAGGCGCGTGGCGCTTTGCGTGGGAAGATTCGATTGCGGAAACAATCTGGTTGTGGATGCAGATGCCGGTGTAGGTCTTAAAGCTTGCGCCGCCTGCCGGATTGTAGGTGCGGACAGCTTTAAAGAGGCCTATCATGCCTTCCTGAACCACGTCGTCCTGGTCTGCACCGAGCATGTAATACTTGGCGGCTCTGGTCTTTACCACGTTCTTGTATCTGGAAAGAACTTCATCCGCTGCATCGCTGTCGCCCAGTTGAGCAAGATAAACCAGCTCCTCGTCTGTCTTCGGAGGAACTAAACCCGCATGTTCGGTTTTGGGCATCTTGCTTTCCTGCATGTTGTATCCTGCTACTTGGGAATTCTCTTGTATGTGCAGATCGTATAGGTTAATCTTTTTTCTTCTACGGCCTCTGTGCGGCTTGCTTCTGCCCACTCGCCGCTCTTCCTGAAATCGGGGAACCAGGCATCTGCTTCAGGGGCTTCTGCCTGGACTTCTGTTAAAACGAGCTCGTCGCAGTAAGGAAGAAGCAGTCTGTAAATCTCTTCTCCGCCGCAGACAGAAACATTGCCTAATGGCGATGAAGACGCACTTTTCAAGGGTTTCATGCCGGCGAATTCGGAGATCATGGGTTCTTCGTAAGTAAAGCTCAGGTCTACTTCGTCGCCGCTTTCCAGGAAATGCAGGAGTTCACCGACGCCGTTAAAAACGCCCAGAACTCTTCTCTTATCGCCCTTTGTAATTTCCGTAAAGCCCTTCTCCATGGTTCTTGAAAGCACCATGGTGTGTCTTCCGGGAAGAGGGCGGCCGCCGGGCATGGATTCCAGAGTCTTGCGGCCCATGATAACCATGCCGCCTATGGTTGCGGCTTTAAAGTGCGCCAGGTCTCCGGGAAGACTGAAGAGCAGCTTTCCCTTGTTTCCTATGGCCAGATTTTTATCTACTGCTGCGATTGCTTTCAATTTACCACTCCTACAGATTTCTCTGTCTGTTAACTTCGTAAAGCATAATAGCTGCTGCGTTGGATGCGTTCAGGGAGTTTACGCGGCCCTTCATGGGGATGGAGATAATGTAATCTGCCTTGCTGCGTACAATCTGGGAAACGCCCTGTCCTTCGCCGCCTACAACCAGAGCCAGGGGGCCTGTGAGCTTTGCGTCGGAATAGTTTTCGCCGTCCATGTCTACAGCTGCAATCCAGAGGCCTCTTTCCTTGAGTTCATCGATGCACTGTCCAAGGTTTGTAACCTTAACTACGGGTACGTATTCGATGGCGCCTGCAGATGCCTTAGCTACTGTTTCTGTGAGGCCAACGGCTCTTCTTGCGGGAATTACCACACCGTGAGCCCCTGCACCGTCTGCGCTTCTTAAAATTGCGCCCAGGTTGTGGGGATCTTCCAGACCGTCCAGAAGCACGATTAAAGGATCTTCGCCCTTTTCTTCTGCTGCTGCGAAAATGTCGTCCAGCTCTGCGTATTCCTTAGCTGCTGCGTAAGCTGCAACGCCCTGGTGGGGTCTGCCGGGAGCCATCTTGTCCAGAACGATTCTGTCCACGTACTGAACCTGAAGCTTGCTCTCTCTTGCCATGGAAGCGATCTTCTTTGCGGAGCCTTCTGCGTCCTTCTGCATTAAAATCTTATCGATGCTGCGACCGGACTTAATAGCTTCTGCAACCGGGTTTCTGCCGATAATAAGGTTGGGATTCATTTCGAAATCCGCTTCGGGAGCGAAGGTTCTTGCGGGGCGTGCGGTGCGGTCACCGAAGGACTTTCTTCCTGTGGAATATTCCTTAGGACCTCTGCCGGATTCTTCCTTTCTGCCGAATCCCTTGCTCTCGCCTCTGCCGAAGGACTTATTTTCGGATCTGCCGAAAGCCTTCTTGCTCTTATCGTCCTTTTCCAGCCTTCCGCTTCTGCCGATGCTGTGGTTGCTGCGCTTGTTCTTGCTGCTGCCGCCGTTCTTATCTCTGTCTGCCCAAAGTCTCGGGTTGTCTCTCTTGCTCATGTGTTTTCCTTCTATAAAAATCGTTAAATAGCGATGGGTATGTTAGTTACCTGGGGTCCGGTCTTGTAGTCTTCCACGATTAAATCCTTGCTTGTAAATGCGTAGAAGTCCTTGATTTCCGGATTTAAGCTTACCTTAGGTGCGGGGAACTGCTCTCTTTCAACCAGTTCTTTAAGAATATCCACGTGCCTGTCGTAGATGTGCGCATTGTTTACAACGTGAACCAGCTGTCCGGGAACCATGCCGCAGACCTGCGCAACCATCATCTGCAGAATCGCATATTCTGCCGGATTGAAGGTTCCTGCAGCCAGCATGTCGTTAGAGCGCTGCATGAGTGTAAGGTTGAGGGTCATCTTTTCGTCGCCAGGATATCTTACCGCATCCCACATGGTGCCGTAGGCACAGGGATACAGATGCATTTCACTTAAATCTGCAAAGCAGTAAGTGTTAGTCATTATTCGTCTGTTGTAGGGATTGTTCTTAAGATCCCAGAGAACGCCGTCCATTTGGTCAAGCAGAACGTCGTAGCCGCCGTCTTTGGAGGGCACGATTTCTGCGGAAGGATAAGCGGTAAGGTCTTCCTTGCCATCCTTGCTCTTGTGGTGGACGTACTTCTGCGCAATCTGGTAGCCGTAAGCCTTGCCGATGGAGCCGCTTTCGTCTGCCCATTCGTCCCAGATGTGGGCCTTTAAGTCGTTGATGTTCTCGGATTTCTTCTGGTAAATCCAGAGAATTTCCTCCATGCAGGTCTTAAGCGGGGTTCTTCTGAAGGTTATTGCGGGGAATTCTTCCCTTAAATCGTATCTGGTGACCACACCGAACTGCTTAATGGTGTGGGCAGGTGTGCCGTCGTCCCATCTGGGGCGCACCGGCATATCCGCATCCGATACTCCGTTGTTAAGGATATCCAATATTGTGTTTCTGTAAGAAATATCCGCTTTACTCACTGGGTTTTCCTTTCACGATTAAAGTTCTGTAAGATACGAGCATAAAGGCGGAGATGGTGAGCCAGACAGCTACGCCGAAGAGCCAGAATGCTCTATAGGATACATAGGGAAGCACTGCGCCGTAGAAGATCGGGCCCAGGGTCTTTCCCAGAGCTGTAGCCGTTTCCTGGGTGGACTGGAAGCGAGCCACGTGAGTCTTGGGGGAATTTGCCGCAATAAAGGCTGCGGAGCCTGTGTTTATCATTATTTCACCGATAGTCCAGATAATTGCGCCGACGTAGAACATCCAGTGGTTCTTAGTGAACGCATAGATTACAAAACCTGCTGCGTAGAAAACGCAGGCGATGGTCATGTTGTAGAACTGGTGGTGCTTTCTTGTAAAGTTAAGTATCAGGGATGTAAGGAACAGTACGGTCATGCCGTTGTAGCCCCATACATAGCCGGAATACTTGCTGCCGTATTCCAGTCCGAACAGGTCTGCCAGGTGCAGGCCCAGGAGGAAGTTCAGCAGGTTATAGATAAAGCTTACCGCAACCATGGCTATTACGAAGACCATGAGAGGCTTTATCTTAACCAGCAGTGCGATGGTTCCTTCCCTGCCGGAAGTCGTTACGCTGCTGTCCTTATGCATTGCAAGGCCTGCGCGGTCGTAGTTGTCTTCTCCGTAGACAGCTATAAGAATAGCTGCTGCGATGTAGAAAACTGCGCCGACTACGAACATGGCTACAAAGTAGTCGTAGAACATAAAGCCGCCGAGGGACGGACCGACTGCAAAGCCAATGTTCTGGCCGAGGTACATAAGGGAAAAGCTTTCCTGGCTTTTGCCTTTAACGCAGCAGTCTGCAATCATGGCGGAAAGCACGGGGAAAGCCGCATATCCGCCTGCAAAAGCGATGGTTAAAGGGGGTATGCAGTAAACTGTCCTGCAGGTTGCTGCGGAAAAGAGCAGGCACACGCCGGTTATAAGTATGAGCGCAATGGCTGTATTTTTTCTGCTGAACCTGTCTGCTGCCTTGCCGCCTACGATGGTTCCAAGCACGCTTGCCGCATAGTTGCAGCTTATAAGCACGCCTGTTACCGCGGAGGAAAGGCCCAGGACATTTGTGTAATGCAGTGTGGTCATGAAGGACGCAATGCACCCTGTCGCACAGAGTATGCGTACCAGGCAGAGTATGTAAACCTGGCGGCCAAGCCCCTTAAAATTATTGAAATAATTCATAGGTTAGCCTCTTTTTTTCTTCATTTCCTTTCCGAAAATGTACCAGCATACAGCTGCGATTGCAAGGCATGCAGCTGCGTTGATCTTCCAGGTCTGCTGGTAGGTAAATACGGTTACCAGTGAACCGAATACGAGAGGTCCGAGACCTCTGCCGATTGAGCGGGCCATGTCGTACATGGACTGGAATCTTGCAACGTGGCTGGGAGGGCTGTTTTCTGCGATGAAAACGCCTGCGCCGGTGGAAATAAGGATTTCGCCGACGGACCAGATTACAACTGCAACGAAGAAGAGAATAATCTTATCTACATAGCCGTATGCGCCGAAACCGATGCAGTAGAGTATGCAGCCGATGGTCATGCAGAGGAACTGGTGGTGAGTCTTGGTGAACTTAACGATAATGGGCGTACCGAATACTACAACCAGGGCGTTTACTGTCCAGATTCTGCCGCCGTAAGTTGCTGCAGCTGCCAGGCCGAACATGTCCTTAAACTGCAGGATAAGCATGAAGCTTATGGCTGCGTAAGCTGTAGTTGCAATGGCGAGCACGATGGTGAACACCATTATAATCTTGTTCTGCATGAGCATGGTCCAGGTGCCTACGTGGACTGCGTAGTCTTCTTCCTTTGCCTTGCCCTTTTCTTCCAGCTTTCTGGGAGCCTGCGCAGTTAAGTAGTTGTCTGTAGTGCCGAAGAACAGTATGCATGCACCCAGCATGAACATTCCTGCCTGAATCCAGTAAACGATGTTCAGGTGGTTTGCCAGGAGTGCGCCGCCCAGAGCGGGGCCTACTGCAAAGCCAAGGTTATGGCAGAGATACAGAAGGGAGAAACTTTCTGCACTCTTGGGACCGCTGCCGGCAACGTCCGCAACCATGGCGGAAACGATGGGGTAGCAGGCGTTGCTTCCGAAAAATGCACAGATGGAAAGGGGTACGATCCAGATTGTCGTGCAGAAGAAGGAAGAGATGATGAAGAAAATGCATGTTACTAATGTCATGGAAAAATATACACGCTTTCTTCCGTATAAGTCCGCCAGCTTACCGCCGACGATAGCGCCTACTACGTTGGAGCAGGCATATAAAAAGCCGACCACACCTGCCTGGAAGGCGGTGAGTCCGACCATACTTGTCAGAATAATGGAAGAGAATGTGAAGACGAGGCTTCCCATACCTACAATCCATCTTACGAGGCATAAAATATATACTTGTCTTGGAAGTCCGAGGAACTGATTAAAAAAGCTCAACGGAATCACCTGCTTTCTGTAAATTCAGCTGCCAGCAGCATTATTTCCTGAAGTCTTTCGCTGCGCTCTGCGAAGAAAAGATAGCCGATAAGAGCCTCGAAAGCAGTAGCCCACTTGTAGGTTACGGCGTCTGCATTCTTTGCTTTGGTCGCAATCTTGTGGTTTCTTGCACGCCTTACAACTCCGGCTTCCTCTTCGGACAGCTGAGGTAAAATATGTTTCAGAGCGGCACACTGGGCAGACGCATTAACATAGCGGACACCTGCTCTGTGCATTACGTCCGCATGCGGGCTGTGACATCTTTCGATTACTCTCTGCCTTATATACTGCTCGTAAACAGCATCGCCCATGTATGCAAGGGCGATGCTGTTAATTGTTCTGTAATCCATTTACGATTTATGCTCTGTCTACGCTGTTGAAGAGTTCTCTTAACTTGCCGGAAGATTTGCCTGCAGACGGCTTAATGCTTGCAGCACCTGCCGCTGTGCAGAACATGTCGTCCTTGGAATCGGAGCCCTGAATTTCAACGGGTCTGTCCGGTTCTGCGGATTCTTCCAGGCCTCTTCTTTCAGCGTTCATTAAATCCTGAAACTTCATTATTTTCTGATGATCTGAACACCCTGAGCTGTGTCCTTAAGGGTGATTCCCATGGCTGCCAGCTTGTCGCGGATTGCGTCTGCTGTAGCCCAGTCCTTAGCAGCTCTTGCTGCTGCGCGCTGTTCGATGAGGCTCTGGAGTTCTGCGTCTACGCCCTCTTCTTCCTTGCGGAGGATGCCGAGAACTGCAGTGAGTTCATCCAGAAGCTGCCACATCTTTTCTGCGAATTCCCTGGAGCACTTTTCTCTCAGGTTTGTATTGATGTCGCGAACCAGTTCGAAGATTGCGCCGATGGCACCAGCTGTGTTGAGGTCGTCGTCCATAGCTTCGATGTACTTGTCCTTGTACTTCATGAGGCCTTCCATCTTAGCCTTTTCTTCTTCAGACATTGTGCCTTCGCCGTTTTCGATAGCGGACTTGAGGTCGCGTCTGCAGTTGCGCATTCTTTCGAGTGCATTCTTAGCTTCTTCCATGAGAGCGTCGGAGAAGTTGATGGGTCCTCTGTACTGTGCGGACAGGAGGAAGTAGCGGAGAACTTCGCCGTCGTATTCCTTAAGGATGTCTCTTACTGTAAAGAAGTTGTTGAGAGACTTGGACATCTTTTCGTTGTCTACAGTAATGAAGCCATTGTGCATCCAGTAGTTGGAGAACTTCTGGCCGGACAGACCTTCGGACTGTGCGATTTCGTTTTCGTGGTGGGGGAACTGGAGGTCTTCGCCGCCGCAGTGGAGGTCGATGGTTACGCCCAGGTGCTTCTTGGACATTGCGGAGCATTCAATGTGCCAGCCGGGTCTGCCCATACCCCAGGGGGATTCCCATGCGATTTCATCGTCGGTCTTTCTTGCCTTCCAGAGAGCGAAATCGAGAGGATCCTTCTTCTTTTCGCCTTCGGGAATTCTTGCGCCAACCTGCAGGTCTTCGATATAGTTCATGGAAAGCTTGCCGTAATCCTTGAACTTTCTTGTGCAGTAGTAAACGTCGCCGTCTGCTTCGTAAGCCATGCCCTTGTCGATGAGGCCCTGAACAAATGCGATGATTTCGGGCATTGTTTCAGTTACTCTGGGGTGAACGTCGGCGGGAGTAATGTTGAGTTCCTTAACGTCCTTAAAGTATTCGTCGATGTACTTCTGGCCTACTTCCAGAGCGGAGATGCCTTCTTCCTTGGCTCTCTTGATAATCTTGTCGTCTACGTCTGTGAAGTTCTGAACGTACTTAACCTTCTGGCCTCTGTACTGCAGATACTTTCTCATAGTGTCGAATACTACGAAAGGACGAGCGTTTCCGATGTGAATGTAGTTATAAACTGTGGGACCGCATACATACATCTTAAGTTCAGATGCATCCATGGGTACGAGTTCTTCTTTTCTTCTGGTAAGAGTGTTATAAATTTTCATTTATTCTTCCTCCATAGTAACTTTCTTCATCTTCTGTTCTGTGAGGGGCTTGTCCATTCTGTTGCGGGGGCTCATAACGATGTCTGTAGCAACGTCCTGGCCTTCGATAAGCTTACCGAATGCAGCGTACTGTCCGTCGAGGTGCGGAGAATCGGATGTCATGATGAAGAACTGGGAACCTGCAGAGTTGGGGTCCATAGCTCTTGCCATGGAGAGTACGCCAACTGTGTGCTTAAGGTCGTTCTTAAAGCCGTTAGCTGTGAATTCGCCCTTGATTGTGTATCCGGGGCCGCCCATGCCTGTGCCTGTGGGGTCACCGCCCTGAATCATGAAGCCGGGGATTACTCTGTGGAAGATAACTCCGTCGTAGAAGCCTTCCTTAACCAGCTTTACGAAGTTTTCTACTGTAATGGGAGCGATTTCGGGGTAGAGTTCTGCTCTCATAACTCCGCCGTTTTCCATTTCGATTCTTACTATCTTTGCCATTCTATTTACCGTACCTTTCTGCGTTTACGAGTGCAATAGCTCTTTCAGCTGCTTCTGCTGCGGAGATTTCTTCTACGTCGCCGCCTCTGCGAAGCTTATATTCTACGATGCCGTCGGCAGCCTTCTTGCCGACTACGATTCTTACGGGGATGCCCAGGAGGTCTGCGTCCTTGAACTTTACGCCGGGGCGTTCATCTCTGTCGTCCAGGATAACTTCCAGACCTGCGTTCTGCAGCTTTTCGTACAGATCTTCTGCAGCAGCCTTCTGTGTTTCGTCCTTGATGTTAACAAGGTCGATGATTACGTGGTAGGGAGCTACGCTTACAGGCCAGATAATGCCGTTGTCGTCGTGGTTCTGTTCTACGATGGCAGCCATTGTTCTTGTGACGCCAATTCCGTAGCAGCCCATTACTACCGGGTGGTCTTCCTGGTTTTCGTCCTTGAATGTGAGACCCATGGGTTCGGAATACTTTGTGAAGAGCTTGAATACCTGGCCAACTTCGATGCCCATAGCCTTCTTAACGGGCTTGCCGCATACGGGGCAGGGGTCGCCTTCCTGCAGGAGCTTGATATCCTTTACGATATCGCCCTTGAAGTCTCTTCCGTAGTTCATGTTGATGTAGTGGTGGTCGTATTCGCAGGCACCTGCGCACATGTTCTTTGCGTTAACAAGTTCTGTGTCTACGATGATTGTGCAGTCGTGGAGACCAACGGGGCCTGTGAAGCCGCCTACGCAGCCTGTTGCGGGGCCCATAGCGCCTTCGTCTGCCATTGTGAGTGCATATTCGGGGATATCCAGAGCGTTAACCAGCTTGGTTGTGTTCACCTGGCGGTCGCCTCTTACGAATGCTGCAACGTACTTAACGGGGTCCTTAACATCTGCCTGAACTGCGAACAGCAGAGCCTTAATGCTCTTTTCCTGGGGCAGTCCGAGGAACTTGCATACGTCTTCGATGGTCTTTGTTCCGGGTGTGTGAACCTTTTCCAGAGGCTTTTCTTCTTCTGCGGGAGCAACTGCATCCTTGAATTCAGCCTTTTCCGCTGTTGCAGCCATATCGCATTCTTCGCAGTAGAGGATTTCTTCTTCGCCTACGTCGCAGAGTGCGCAGAATTCGTGGGAACCGTTGCCGCCGATAGCGCCGGAGTCTGCTTCTACAGGTCTGTAGGTGAGTCCGCAGCGGTCGAATACGTTTTCGTATGCGTGGAACATGTTCCAGTAGGACTTGTCCAGGCCTTCTTCGTCTCTGTCGAAGCTGTAGTTGTCCTTCATGATGAATTCGCGGCTTCTGATGAGTCCGAATCTGGGTCTTGCTTCGTCTCTGTACTTTGTCTGAATCTGGTACAGGTTAACGGGCAGCTGTCTGTAGGAGCTTACGTTCTGGCGAACGATGTCTGTGAATACTTCTTCGTGTGTGGGGCCGAGGCAGAATTCTCTCTGGTTTCTGTCCTTAACTCTCCACATTTCGGGGCCGTAAGCAGCCCATCTGCCGGATTCCTGCCAGAGTTCTGCAGGCTGCAGCGCGCTCATCTGAATTTCCTGTGCGCCTGCCTTATCCATTTCTTCGCGAACGATCTGTTCTACCTTGTGCAGAGTGCGAAGACCGAGGGGCATGAACCCATAAACGCCGGAAACCAGCTTTCTGATGAAACCGGCTCTGAGCAGGAATATATGGCTGGCGATTTCCGCATCTGCGGGAACTTCTCTCAGCGTGTAAAGGTACATTTGTGATGCTTTCATAGGTATTAGTTTTCCTTTCTATTTTACAGAGGCGGAGGCCATGGCAGCCATAGCGCTTCCGTCGCCTGTGAACCCCAGGCCCTCTTCTGTTGTAGCTTTTATACTTACGCAGCTTACTGGGAGCCCCAGTGCGGCTGCGGTATTTTCTCTCATTGTTTCTATGTACGGTGCCACCTTAGGTTTCTGGGCTATAAGCGTCGCATCGATGTTTATAATCGTAAAGCCGGCTTCCCTTACTATCCTTGCAGTTTCCGAAAGGAGAAGCTTTCCTGCCATTCCTTCGTACTTCGGATCGTTATCCGGGAAATGGCGTCCGATATCTCCGAGAGCGCAGGCTCCCAGGATTGCGTCCGCTATCGCGTGGCTTATTACGTCTGCATCGCTGTGCCCTAAGAGACCTTTCTCGTATGGCACCTGCGTACAGGCAAGCATTAAAGGCCTTCCGTCCACAAGTCTATGGACGTCGTAGCCGTTTCCGATTCTTATATCCACAGGAAAATCCTCCGGTGTCGTGAGTTTAATATTTTTATAGGAACCGGGAACTATGGAGATTTTAACTCCTGTTCTTTCCACAAGCCCTGCTTCGTCTGTGCCTTCGAAGCCGTCTTCCTTAGCCTTGCGGAAGGCTTCGAGAAGCGTATCCATCCTGAACCCCTGGGGAGTCTGGACTTCGTAGAGCTTGCTTCTGTCCAGGGTTTCCTCTGCCGTTCTTATGGTGCTCTTAGGCTGAACGCAAGGGATAACCGCCGGGCTTTTTTCCAGTTCTTCTATAACCGCTTTTATGACTTCCGGCTCCACGAAAGGCCTTGCTCCGTCGTGGATAAGGACTTTTGTGCAGGCTTCCGGAATACGTTCCATAGCATTGCTTACGGATTCCTGCCTTGTGGCTCCGCCGCAGACTACTTTTACATGCGGGCAGCCCCAGCGGTCCAGCAGATTTCTGCAGTTCTGCTGCTCGGCTTCTGATGCGGTCACGATAATGTCTGAAATACCCTGAACATCACAAAAAGCCTTAACAGCCTTTACTAAGACCGGAAGGTTTCCGCACATTCTGTATTGCTTTGGTATGCCGCCGCCCATTCGCGTGGACGAGCCGGCGGCGGCGATAATTACTGCTGTTTTTTCCATATGCGCCTTAGTTCCCCTATACCAAGGAAGCTGGTTTTACGAAGATCATGCGGCCTGCAGAGGTCTGCAGAACGCTTGTGACAGCTACGTTTATGTTCTGTCCTATGAACTTCCTGCCGTCTTCAACGACGATCATGGTGCCGTCATCGAGATAGCCGACGCCCTGGTTGTTTTCTTTGCCTTCTTTTACGAGGAATACCTGCATTTCCTCGCCGGGAAGAACTACCGGCTTTAAAGTATTGGCAAGCTCGTTAATGTTGAGCACGCCTATACCGGTTATAGTCGCTACTTTGTTCAGGTTAAAGTCGTTCGTAACGACCTTGCCCTTCATGATCTGGGCAAGCTTTAAAAGCTTTACATCCACTTCTGGAATCTCGTCGAGGGATTTTTCGGAAGTGGTATCGTAAATTTCGATGCCGTATTCGCTCTGAATCTTGTTAAGGACATCCAGTCCTCTGCGTCCTCTGTTTCTCTTGAGAGAATCGGAAGAGTCGGCAATATGGCGCAGTTCCACAAGGACAAAATCGGGGATAATAATGTTTCCGTCGATAAAGCCTGTCTTGAGGATATCTGCGATACGGCCGTCTATGATAACGCTTGTATCAAGAATCTTGGGCGATACTCCGGCACCTTTGCCTTTGCTTTTTGCTGTCGATTCTTTAACTATGGGGTTGTTCACCGGCATAAGTCTCGGGACTTCCTTGCTTATTCGCGAAGCTGTGGTTATGCCTATGCTTCCGAATAAGAAGTAGAGTGCAATGGTGAGTACGACGTTGATATACGCTGTCTGTAAAATTTCTATCTCATTAATAATCTGCGAGATTAGAAAAGCGATAACAAGACCGATAACCAGACCGATTGACCCTGTTGCCAGTTCTGCGGCAGGAATGTTTCTTAAATTCCTGTCAACTCTATGTGCTAAATCTTCCCCACGGCCCTGGAAAATACTGAATAAATAATCAAAAATAAATCCGAAAAAAGCAACGCCTGTCAGGATCCATAAAGTCTTCTCGCTGGCGCTCATGCCCCATTTAAGACCGAGTACTTCGTCCTGAGCAGAATAAGATGTAATTCCAAAACCGACCAGCATTCCGCAAAGAATAGTGATTATGCGAAATACCTTCTTTAGCAAATTCGTGTCCTCCTTTCCTTAAGTGTCGTATATATAAACGACGCTGCAATTCTGCCGGGGATGCTAAATTGCGTTGTCGATCATATCCATTGCTGCGGCTTCGTCCACGTTTTTAATGAGTACGATTTCGCTGGCAAGGACCTGTTTTGCATTGGAAAGAAGCTTTTTCTCGCCTGTGGATAATTTCTTTTCTCTTTCGATTCTGGCGAGATTTCTTATTACCTCTGCAACTGTACACGGATCGCCTGTCTTGAGCTTTTCCATGTTGTCTCTGGATCTTCTGTTCCAGTTTTCGTCCATGGGCGTAGATTCTGCGCCCAGAACAGCTATTACCTTATCCACCATGTCTTCGCCGGATATTTCGCGAAGACCGGCCTGGTCTGCATTGTTTACAGGCACCATAACCTGCATGTTGCCGTAAGGTATGCTCAAAATATAATATGCCCTGGATTCTCCCAGGACCTGTTTTTCTTCTATGTTGCTGATAACACCAGCCCCGTGCATCGGGTAAACTACTTTATCTCCTATGGAAAACATCGTCTTTTCCTCCGAACATATTATATATCAGAAGACTTCAGAATTCAATGTTTAGTCAATCAGCGGAAGGCTGAACCAGAAGGTGCTTCCCTCGCCTACAACGCTGTCAACACCGTACTTTGCGCCGTGTTTTTCGAGGATTTCCTTAGCGATGTTAAGGCCGAGGCCTGTTCCGGAGCGGGCGCGCTTGCCGCGCTGGCTGGCGCGTTCGTATCTGTTCCAGATGTTTTCGATGTCCGAGGGGTCAATGCCCACACCGCGGTCTTTTACGGACAGGATAATCCATCCGTTTTCCACGGTGAACGCAACGTCTATAGTCTTATCGTCTGCACTGTAGCGGACTGCATTGGATATGAAGTTGGAGATTACCTGCTCGATTCTGCGTTCGTCCGCTTCTACCAGGTATTCGCCGGGGAGCGGGTTGAAGTTGAACACAAATCCATCCTGATCTTCCAGGATTCTGTAGGTTGCAAGGACGCCTGCAGTTAATTTCTGCAGGTCTGCAGGCTTGAGCTCAATGGTCTCCACACCGGCCTGAAGCCTTGAAATTGCAAGGATATCGTTAACCAGGTAGCTTAATCTGTCCGATTCTTCGATGATTACGTTAAGGTGCTCTGCTCTCTTTTCCGGGTTGTCGCCGGAAAGGTCTCT
>JAKSSQ010000040.1 GCA_024403005.1 Clostridia bacterium
CCTGTGCCGCAGCCCTTCTTTGTTCCTGTAAGCTTAAATCTGTTTCTTATAGTATCTGTAAGGATTTCATCTGCTTCTACATCGCAGGAAACGGGCATGCCGTTAAGAATAAAATCTACATGATGCATTATCTGGTCCTCCTGCCTTCGGCGTCTTCGAGGGCTCTTTCAAAAGCCTTAGCGATTACTGCTGTTGTAACTGCCAGCTTGTATTCCTTAAAGTAGGATTCACGAAGGCCGGCTTCTTCGGGGAAGTTTGTGCGAACGTATTCGAGAGCTTCGCCGCATTCCATACCCTTAACAGCTTCTTCGAGGCTGTATGCTCTTACGATATTTGCGTTAAGGGACCCAAGGGAGAACTTTGCATCCTCGATCTTGCCATCCTTAACCTTAACTCTTACACCTGCAAGAACCTTGCCGATATCCTGAGCCTTACGTCTTGCTGCGCGGAAATAGCCTGTTCCTTCGCCTTCTTCCAGAGCGGAGAAAGTGATTTCCTTAACCAGGTCCTTAGGGCCACACTGAGTCTTTCCTCTTCCGAGGAACATATCCTTAAGTTCAACTGTTCTTTCGCCTTCGCTGTTTGCCAGAACTACTTCTGCGCCCATGGCCATAAGCATTGTAGCGCAGTCTGCAGCCGGAGCAGCTGTGCAGATGTTGCCTGCAGGTGTGCCCATGTTGCGGATGTTGGGGCTGCCCAGTCCGCTGATTGCGGTCACGAGGCCCTTATATTCCTGGAATTCTTCGCAGTTAAGCATCTGGCGGTAAGTAACTGCACCGCCGATGCTGACCTTTTCTGCACCAACGCTGAGCACTTCGAAACCTTCGATAGCGCCTACGTAAATAATAGCTTCGGGGACGATTTTCTTCTTGCTTATATCGATTACGATGTCGGTTCCGCCGTTAACTACAGCGGCCTTTTCTCCACATTCCGAAAGAAGAGCAAGAGCCTCGTTCAGTGTGGTTGGTCTGTAAAAAGTACCCAAAATAATTCTCCTTTATAAAAGCAGATAGCAATAGATAGTGCTATTATATCACAAAAAAAGGAACCCGATACTGAGTTCCAGTTTTTATTTAGCATATTAACTATTACTTTTTCGTCACTTTCCAAAGACGTCTTTTACTTCCTTCAGCATCTGGCGGATGGGAAGGTTGTAGGGGCAGCGTGTTTCGCATACGCCGCATTCGATGCAGTCACCTGCGTGTGCTGCGAAGGCTTCGTACTTGGGAATTGCCCAGTCTGCAAGGCCGTAGTTAACCATGTAGTTCTTCATTGTAAAGCAGTGGTTAATGGGGATGCCTACTGTGCAGGGTGCGCAGTATCCGCAGCGTCTGCAGAACTGTGTGCCCAGCTTTTCTCTTGTTTCTTCCACTTCTGCCAGTTCTTCTGCAGTGAGCGGGGAGAATTCTACGCTTGCATCTTCTTCTGCTTCTGCTACGTCGCCCATGCCGGGGATAGCGATGTCCATTGTTTCACTCTCTGCGATAAATCTAAGGCAAAGAGCGTGGTTTGTAAGGTTGCCGCCTGCGAAAGGCTTCATTGCGATGGTGCCGATGCCCATTGCTCTTGCCTTACGGAGCAGCTCGGTGCCCTGGGTTTCAACCATGTTGTAGGGGAACATGATTGTTTCATACTTGTCCGAATATTCTTCGAAAAGGATCTTTAATGTGGATTCAGCATGTACTGTGACCCCAATGTGTCCGATTTTGCCTGCTTCCTTTGCTTCGACTAAAGCTCTGTAAGGGCCGTTTTCGGAAAAGATCTGCTCGATTTCTTCGGTCTTTATGTTGTGGATCTGGTAAAGGTCGATATAGTCTGTCTTAAGGTTCTTAAGGCTTGTTTCGATATCGTTCTTCATGGATTCGTAGTCTCTTACCATGGACTTGGTAGCGAGTATCCACTTATCCCTGTTTCCTTCGATGGCATTTCCGATGTATTCTTCGGAAACTGAATATCCTCTGGCTGTGTCGATGTAGTTGATTCCCAGCTCCATGCACTTGTCCAGAACTGCCTTGGCAGTTTCCTGGCTTCCGCGCTGAATGGGAATGCCGCCAAAGGAGATAACGGAAGGTTTAAGTCCGGTCTTGCCTAACTCGATGTACTTCATATTATCCTCCGTAAAGTAAAACCGTCCGCCTGGGTTGCCATGCGGACGGTTAGATACTATATTACCGACTATACAAGTTCAAGGAATACAGCTTCAGCTACGTCGCCCTTGCGGGGACCGAGCTTAAGGATTCTTGTGTATCCGCCGTGTCTTTCATCGTACTTGGGTGCGATTTCTTCGAACAGCTTTACTACAACAGTTTCGTCCTTAATATAAGCCATTGCCTGTCTTCTTGCGTGTAAATCGTTGCGCTTAGCCAGTGTGATCATCTTTTCAGCTTCTCTTCTAGCTTCCTTAGCTCTGCAGTCAGTTGTCTGAATACGGCCGTACTTGAAGAGATCTGTAACAAGAGTTCTCAGTATGGCCTTTCTGTGAGCAGTTTTAACGCCCAGCTTTCTGTAACCGGTCATTTCGTTTCCTCCTATTCGTCTCCAGGTCTGAGACCCAGTCCTAATTCTTCTAATTTGTGCTTAACTTCGTCAAGGGACTTCTTTCCGAGATTTCTAACTTTCATCATGTCAGCTTCGGACTTCTGTGTAAGTTCCTGAACTGTGTTAATGCCTGCACGCTTTAAGCAGTTGAACGAACGAACGGACAGTTCCAGCTCTTCGATACTCATTTCGAGTACCTTTTCCTTGCTATCCTCTTCCTTTTCTACCAGGATGGGGCTTCTTCCTGTTCCTTCGGAAAGTCCGATGAACAGTTCGAGGTGTTCCTTCATGATATTTGCACCGATAGCAACGCCTTCTTCAGGATCGATGCTGCCATCTGTCCAAATTTCGAGGACAAGTCTTTCGTAGTCTGTAACCTGGCCAACTCTTGTATTTTCTACAGTGTAGTTAACCTTTCTTACAGGTGTATAGATGCTGTCGATGGGAATAACCGCAATAGGTGTATTCTCGTCCTTGTTCTGATCTGCAGGCACATAGCCTCTGCCTGTGGAAATGTTGAGTTCCATAGACAGTGTAGAACCTTCTTCCAGAGTTGCAATGTGCAGGTCCGGATTGAAAATTTCCAGGCTGGAATCGCAGATGATGTCGGATGCAACAACTTCCTTGGGGCCTGTAGCCTTAATGAGTGCGCATACCTTATCCTGACCGCGAAGTGCCAGTGCAAGTTTCTTAAGGTTCAGTATGATCTCTGTAACGTCTTCCTTGACGCCGGGGATCGTTGAAAATTCGTGAAGAATTCCGTCAATCCTTACTGAGGTTACAGCTGCACCGGGCAGGGAGCTGAGAAGAATTCTTCTTAAGCTGTTGCCCAGAGTGTTGCCGTATCCGCGTTCGAGGGGTTCAACGATAAATTTGCCGTAGCTGGTGTCATCATCGGAATGAATGCATTCGATGCTTGGCTTTTCGATTTTGATCACTAATTATCCCTCCTATTTAGTTCAAGCTATACGTTTCAGCAAGTAATTGTTATTACTTGGAGTACAGTTCGACGATCAGGTGTTCTGTTACAGGTGTGTCGATCTGAGATCTTGTAGGCATAGCGAGTACTTTACCTTCAAGCTTCTGAGTGTCGATGGAAACCCATTCAGGAGTGCTGATTGTCATTTCCTTAATTTCCTTGAACTTGGGGGAAGATGTGCTCTTTTCCTTTACAGCGATAACATCGCCGGCCTTAACCTGCATGGAAGGAATGTCTGCCTTCTTGCCGTTAAGTGTGAAGTGACCGTGTGTAACCAGCTGGCGAGCTTCCTTTCTGGAGGAAGCAAGACCCATTCTGAATACTACGTTGTCAAGTCTTGTTTCGAGGAGGATCAGGAGGTTTTCACCTGTGATACCGCTCTTAGCAGCAGCCTTTGCAAACAGGTTTCTGAACTGAGTTTCCTGAAGTCCATAGAATCTCTTTGCCTTCTGCTTTTCTCTTAACTGAAGTCCGTATTCGGAGCTCTTCTTTCTGTTCTGACCGTGCTGTCCGGGTGCATAAGCTCTCTTTTCGAGTGCGCACTTGCCGGAGTAGCATCTTTCGCCCTTTAAGAACAGTTTCTGTCCTTCTCTTCTGCAAAGTCTGCAGGAAGGTCCTGTATATCTTGCCATATTCTTTGTCCTCCCTTACTAAACTCTTCTTCTCTTCGGCGGTCTGCAGCCATTGTGAGGAATCGGTGTGATATCCTTGATCATGGTGATTTCGAGACCTGCAGCCTGAAGTGCTCTGATAGCAGCTTCTCTGCCTGTGCCCGGACCCTTTACATAAACTTCAACTGTCTTAAGTCCCTGATCTATTGCGCCCTTAGCTGCTTCTTCAGCTGCCATCTGAGCTGCGAACGGTGTGGACTTTCTGGAACCCTTGAAACCGAGGGAACCTGCGGAAGACCAGGACAGTGCGTTACCGTTTAAATCTGTAAGAGTAACGAGTGTGTTGTTGAAGGAAGCCTGGATATGAGCCTGACCGCTTTCAATGTTCTTGCGTTCTCTTCTCTTTTTGCGTACAGTTTTCTTTACTGTTGCCATTCTAGCTTACCTCCTTCTTACTTCTTCTTTCTACCAACAGTCTTCTTGGGACCCTTGCGAGTTCTGCTGTTGTTCTTAGTGTTCTGTCCGCGAACGGGCAGGTTTCTTCTGTGTCTGATACCTCTGTAGCAGCCGATTTCCATGAGTCTCTTGATGTTCATGGAAACTTCTCTTCTGAGATCACCTTCTACCAGGTATTCGTTGTCAATAATCTTTCTGATTGCACCTACTTCGTCTTCGGTAAGATCCTTAACTCTTGTGTCGGGGTTAACACCGGACTTTTCAAGAATTGCCTTGGATGAAGGCAGACCGATACCATAGATGTAGGTAAGGCCGATTTCTACTCTTTTTTCTCTGGGCAGATCGACGCCGGCTATACGAGCCATAATTTTACCTCCTATGTACTGCAACTATAGTTTTATAATTTACATTCCGTAAAGAGCTTTCACTCGCCGGAATACAGTAAACCGTATATGGTTTAGCCCTGAACCTGCTTGTGCTTGGGGTTTTCGCAGATAACCATAACCTTACCGTTTCTCTTGATTACCTTGCACTTTTCGCAGATAGGCTTTACTGATGCTCTAACTTTCATTATGCTTCCTCCTGTTTTAAGGATTATTTATCTCTCCAGGTAATTCTGCCTCTGGACAGGTCGTAGGGGCTGAGCTCCATTTTAACTCTGTCGCCGGGGAGAATTCTGATGAAATTTGTCCTCATCTTGCCGGAAATGTGAGCCAGAACGACGAAATCATTTTCAAGTTTAACCTTGAACATGGCGTTTGGCAGAGATTCCAGCACTGTGCCGAATACTTCTATGCTGTCCTTTTTAGCCATTAGGGGCATTTCCTCCTTTTGCGCTTTAAAGCTTTGTGAGCAGTCTCGGCTCACCGTCTGTAATAACGACTGTATTTTCGTAGTGGGCTGCGTTTGAACGGTCGATAGTAACCGCTGTCCATTCGTTGCTCAGAACTTCAACGTCGTACTCACCGACAGCAATCATGGGCTCAATAGCAAGTACCATTCCGGGTACAAGCTGAGGCCCGCGATTTGCTTTGCCGTAATTGGGAATCTGGGGATCTTCGTGCAGGTTTCTTCCTACGCCGTGTCCTACGAAATCGCGGATTACGGAGAAGCCGTAGCTTTCGACGCATTCCTGGATTGCATGGGATACATCGCCGAGGCGATTACCTTTTCTGCAGAACTTAAGGCCTTCGAAGAAACTCTCTTCCGCAACGCGGATAAGCTTTTCATCTGTTTCGGAAATCTTTCCTACAGGGTAAGTTCTTGCAGCATCTGAATAGAAACCTTTATAAATGGTTCCCAGATCCACGCTTACGATATCTCCTTCGCGAAGAATTTTCTTCTTTGAAGGGATACCGTGAACAACTTCCTCGTTAACCGAGACGCACGCTGTGGCGGGAAAGCCGCCGTAGCCTTTGAAAGCGGGTTTCATGTCATGTCTGAGGATGTATTCCTCACACCAGCGGTCGATGTCTTTTGTGCTCATGCCGGGAACGATTACGCTCGGTAATTCTTCCAGCATATGAGCCGTAACTTCTGCGGCCGCTGCCATTAACTCGATTTCTTCATTAGACTTGAGCACAATCATAATTTACTCTCCCAGAAGAGCGCAAATGTTTCCGAATACTTCGTCCATGGGCTTGCTTCCGTCGATGGGAGCGAGGAGACCACTTTCCTTATAGTATTCAATGAGAGGACTAGTCTGATCCTGGTAAACCTTGAAGCGATTCTTTACTGTTTCTTCGCAGTCATCAGCTCTCTGATAAACTTCGCCGCCGCATACGTCGCAAACACCTTCCTGCTTGGGAGGCATTGTTGTTACGTGATAGGGCTTTCCGCAGTTTCTGCATACTCTGCGGCCGATCATTCTCGGAAGCAGGATGTCTTCGTCAACTTCAATGTCCACAACGCTGTCCAATGCAATACCGTTCTTCTTCAGGTATTCGTCGAAGTGGCTTGCCTGGAAAACGGTTCTGGGGAAACCGTCCAGCAGGTAACCGTTTTTGCAGTCGTCCTTGCTGACGCGGTCTTCCACCAGGTCACACACAAGCTCATCGGGTACGAGAAGGCCCTTATCCATATATTCCTTAGCCTTCTTGCCCAACGGTGTACCTTCCTTAACGTTAGCACGGAAGATGTCACCGGTAGAGATGTGCAGAATTTCGTATTTTTCAGCGATTCTTACTGCCTGGGTACCTTTGCCGGCACCCGGAGGTCCGAGTAATACGATGCGTTTCATTATTTCACCTTTACTTTAAGAATCCGCTATAGTTTCTCATTACCATCTGTGTTTCCATGGACTTCATTGTGTCAAGAGCAACACCTACAGCAATGATGAGTGATGTACCGCCGAAGCCGATGGACAGGTTTGTCCAGTGCTGAAGCAGTGTAGGCAGGGAAGCAACAATGCTCAGGAAGATAGCACTTGCAAAAGTAAGTCTTGTGATTACCTTTGTAATGTATTCAACCGTGGGCTTGCCCGGGCGGATGCCGGGGATGAAGCCGCCGTTAGCCTTCATATTTTCTGCGATTTCAAAGGGGTTAACTGTAATGGAACCGTAGAAATATGTGAAGAATATAATCAGCATGATATTGAGTACGAAGTAAATCCATACTCCGGGATATCCGCTGGATGTCAGGTACTTGGAAACAAAGCTTGCAAATCCGCTGTTGGGAACCATGTAAGCGATTGTTGCCGGCAGCTGCAGCAGGGAGATAGCGAAGATTACGGGGATAACGCCAGCCTGGTTTACCTTGAGAGGAATATGGGAGGACTGACCACCGTACATCTTACGGCCAACAACTCTCTTTGCATACTGTACGGGAACTTTTCTTGTACCTTCCTGTACGAGGATAATACCTACAACGATGAGCACTGCGAAGATGCAGAACAGGATAACGCTTACGATGGAAACGGTACCTGCGGAAATGTTCTTAACAGTTCTGCTGATGCTTGTAGGAATTCTGGAAACGATACCTGCGAAGATGATCAGGGAGATACCGTTGCCGATGCCGTTTTCGTTGATTCTTTCACCGAGCCACATGAGGAATGCAGTACCTGCAACCAGTGTGCATACGATAACGAGCTTTGCGAAAACGCTGTTGTCAGAGAGTACATTGCGGAAGAGGCCGAATGTATAACCAACTGCCTGGATGAGAGCAAGAACAACTGTGATGTATCTTGTCCACTGAGCAATCTTTCTCTGACCTTCCTGGCCCTGTCTTGCCAGTTCCTCAAGCTTGGGAATGGCAACTGTCAGGAGCTGCAGGATAATGGATGATGTAATGTAGGGGGTAATGCTCAGCGCGAAAATTGTGAAGTTGCTGAACGAACCACCAGAGAACAGGTCGAATAATCCGAAGAGACCTGATTCATTTGCATTGAACATTGCAGCGAGCTGGCTGCGGTCAATGCAGGGGACAGGGATATTGGAACCCAGTCTGAAAATGACCAGCATGAACAGAGTGTAGAGAATCTTCTTTCTCATCTCGGGAATTTTCCAAGCCTGTACCATAGTCTGGATCATGCCCATTAGATTACCTCTGCCTTTCCTCCTGCGGCAACAATCTTGTCAATTGCGCTGTCGCTGAACTTCTGTGCCTGAACTGTCAGGTTCTTCTTCAGTTCGCCGCCACCAAGGATCTTGATTCCGTCTGTAACGCTCTTAGCGAGACCTGCTTCCATCATCATTTCGGGAGTAACTGTTGTACCGTCTTCGAAGCAATTGAGCTTTTCAACGTTTACGCCGATGTAGTTAACTGCCCAGTGATTTGTGAATCCTCTCTTGGGGATTCTTCTATAGAGAGGCATCTGGCCGCCTTCGAAACCGAGACGTGTACCGCCGCCGGATCTGGACTTCTGACCGTTCATACCTCTGCCAGCTGTTGTACCGTTACCGGAAGCTGTGCCTCTGCCCTTTCTCTTGCCTACGAATATAGAACCAGCGGGCTTCTTTAATTCGTTAAGTTTCATTTTGTCTGCACCTCCCTATTACAGTTCTTCCACTTTTAACAGGTGGGATACCTTCTTAACAGCACCCATTGTCTGGGGTGTGTTGGGGAGCTCAACGCACTGATGCAGCTTCTTGAGGCCAAGTGCTGCAACAACCTTCTTCTGATAAGGTGTAGCGCCGATTGTGCTCTTTACTAATTCGATCTTAAGCATGTTCAGCTCCTCCTTATCCTAAGATTTCTTCCTTGCTTAAGCCTCTCAGCTTAGCAACTTCTTCAATTGTCTTCAGGCTCTTGAGTCCTTCCATTGTAGCGTATGCTACGTTGCCGGGGTTGCTGGAACCGAGGGACTTAGCTCTAACGTCCTTGATACCTGCGTATTCAAGAACTGTACGAGCGGAACCACCAGCGATAACTCCAGTACCGGGAGCAGCGGGCATAAGCAGTACCTTGCCTGCGCCGAAAACGCCAAGGCTTCTGTGAGGAATTGTTGTTCCTACCATAGGTACGCTGATGAGGGACTTCTTTGCGTCTTCTGTAGCTTTTCTAACAGCTTCAGGGATTTCCATGGACTTACCCAGGCCCAGACCTACGTGGCCAGCACCGTCACCAACGACTACTGTAACGCTGAATCTGGAGTTCTTACCGCCCTTAACTACCTTAGTAACTCTTCTGATATTAACGATGGAAGAGTCTCTTAAGTCAAGCTTGGATGCATCTATTCTCTGCATTCTTCTTATCCTCCTTAGAATACCAGGCCGGATGCTCTAGCACCATCAGCCAGTTCCTTAACTCTACCATGATACAGGTAACCGCCTCTGTCGAATACAACTTCTTCGATTCCTGCTTCCTTTGCTACCTTGCCAACCTTTTCGCCAACAAGCTTAGCAGCTTCCTTGTTTCCACCGTAAGCAGCTTCTGCCTTGATGTCAGCATCGAGGCTGGAAGCGGATACCAGTGTCTTGCCATTTACGTCGTCGATAACCTGAGCGTAAATGTTCTTGGAGCTTCTGAATACGCAGAGTCTAGGTCTTTCGGGAGTTCCGAATACGTCTTTTCTGACTCTTTCGTGTCTCTTAACACGATTGTCATTTCTTGAATTTTTCATGTTCGATTACTCCTTCCTCTACTTACCGGTCTTGCCTTCTTTTCTGCGTACAACTTCGTTTTCGTAGCGGATACCCTTGCCCTTATAAGGTTCAGGCTTTCTCCACTTACGAATGTTAGCAGCATAGTTGCCAACCAGTGCCTTGTCAGCACCCTTTACGATAATTGTTGTAGCATCGGGAACTTCTGTTGTGATTCCTTCGGGATCCGGCATGATAACGGGGTGAGAATAACCGAGCTGCATTACGAGGTCCTTGCCCTTCTTTTCAGCCTTGTAACCAACGCCGATCATCTGGAGCTTCTTTTCGTAACCGTTTGTTACACCCAGAACCATGTTGTTAACCAGTGTTCTAGCGAGACCGTGCTGAGAATTGGATTCTCTGGAGTCGTCAGAAACTGTAAGTTCGCATGTTCCGTCCTTAACTTCTACTTTAATTTTCTTGCTAATCTGCTCTGTTAATGTGCCCTTGGGACCCTTAACGGTAACAAGGTTGCTGTCGTCGATAGAGATTTCTACTCCGGCAGGAACAGTCACAGGCAGCTTTCCTATTCTGGACATTTGTTTCTCCTTTCCTTATTACCAAACGTAGCAGATAACTTCTCCGCCTACTCCAAGCTTTCTAGCTTCCTTATCTGTGATAAGGCCCTTGGATGTGGAGATGATTGCGATTCCTAAACCACCGAGTACCTTGGGTACATCTGCAGCCTGAGCGTAAACCTTAAGGCCGGGCTTGGAAATCTTCTTGATTCCGCTAATTACTCTTGTTTTATCAGCACCGTACTTCATCGTAACCTTGATGATGTCCTGGGGATCGTTTTCGATAACTTCGAATCCCTTAATGTATCCTTCCTTAACAAGGATTTCAGCGATGTTCTTCTTGAGCTTAGAAGCAGGAATTTCTACTGTTGCATGACCTGCAACGTTAGCATTTCTGATTCTGGTGAGCATATCTGCTACAGGATCTGTCATTGTCATGATTAAAGTACCTCCTTCCTTCGAATATTACCAGCTAGCCTTCTTTACGCCGGGGATTTCACCCTTGTAAGCTAACTCTCTGAAACAGATACGGCAAATACCGTATTTTCTTAAATATGCGTGCGGTCTTCCGCAGAGCTTGCAACGGTTGTAAGCCTGAGTAGAGTGCTTAGGCGCTCTCTGCTGCTTAACCTTAAGAGATGTTTTTGCCATAGTGCCCTCCTACTTTTCGAACGGCATACCGAGCATTTCGAGAAGAGCCTGAGCTTCTTCGTCTGTCTTAGCCGTTGTTGTGAATACGATATCCATACCTCTGACCTTTTCTACCTTATCATATTCGATTTCGGGGAAGATCAGCTGTTCCTTGATGCCCATAGCGTAGTTGCCGCGGCCATCGAAGGAGTTCTTGCTAACGCCCTTGAAGTCGCGTACGCGGGGAAGAGCGATGTTGAAGAACTTATCAGCAAATTCGTACATGCGGTCACCACGAAGTGTAACTTTGCATCCTACGGACATGCCTGCTCTTAACTTGAAGTTAGCGATAGATTTTCTGGACTTTGTAACAACAGGAGCCTGGCCGGAAATCATTGCCATTTCTGCTACTGCCTGTTCCAGAAGCTTGGGGTTATCCTTGCAATCGCCGAGACCCATATTCAGGGTGATCTTCTCGAGCTTGGGGATTTCCATTACGTTTGCATACTTGAACTTTTCGTTCATAGCCTGGAAAACTTCGTTTGTATACTTTTCCTTAAGTCTTGCTGCCATGGTTTATCCTCCTTTCGATTAATCAATAACCTGACCGGTCTTCTTGGAAATTCTTACCTTGTGGCCCTTTTCTACCTTGTAGCCAATGCGTACAGGAGCCTTAGCCTTTGTGTCATAGTACATGACGTTGGAAACATGGATGGGTCCTTCCTGCTTTCTGATTTCAGCAGCCTGTCCCTGTGTTGCCTTAGCGTGCTTTGTCTGAATGTTTACGCCTTCAACAATAACCATTTCCTTCTTGGGCATAGCCATGATAACCTTGCCCTTCTTACCCTTGTCCTTGCCTGCAATAACGAGGACTGTATCATTCTTCTTAATCTTCATTAATATATGTCCTCCTTACAGTA
>JAKSSQ010000041.1 GCA_024403005.1 Clostridia bacterium
TGAAGAGTTCGGCTGCAGTCCTGCCCTGCCCGCCTCAATATCCTTTAAACGCAAAAATCCCGCCGCTGGCGGGATTTTATCTTTCTATCGTATGGATTTATCCTTTTAAGCAAATACGACCTGAATTAAGGCCATATAGCATATCGTGCCACCTATTATGCTCAGGAGTGTGTTGCGTTTCCAGACGTGGAGTGCAACTACCAGAACGGAAGCTATAAGTGCGGGCAGCCACCCTGCCGGAGAGGCCACATTCGTCCCTTTAAGGCAGTAAACTACCAGCATGGCCATAATTGCATACGGCAGCACTTTACCCAGGTAATTGACCCAATCAGGGGTCTTTCCGCCCCTTCCCAGAAGAAGGAACGGCAGCGCTCTCGTAAGAACCGTAATTATGACTGCAACTGCGATTATCCCTGCAGCGTGGGCATTAGTTACCTGCATCTTTACCCTCCTCCATCTTTCTGATTGCGAACATTCCGATCGTGATTGCGATCATCGCGGGAATAAGGAAATTGGACGGGCCGAAGATGAGCAGGCAGATTACTGAAACTGCGCCGCCGATAATAGCCGGTCTGTGGCGATCGGAGGAAAGCCACTGCTCCGTTACGATGGTAATGAACAGCGCCGTTAAAGCGAAATCCATGCCGTCGGAGTTGATGTTAAGCAGATATCCTGCGCTGGAGCCGATAAAAGTTCCGATGTTCCAGTAAGCCTGGTCCAGGAGAGATACCAGGAAGAAATAAACTGTGAGCTTTTCCTTCGGTACGTCTATGTTGTCTCTGCAGACCAGGGAATAAGTTTCGTCGGAGAGCGCAAATATAAGGTAAGGCTTGGCCTTTCCCGTGCCTCTGTACCTGTCGATCATGGAAATTCCGTAGAACAGGTGGCGCGCGTTAACCATAAGGGTCGTAAGCGCCGCAGCCGCAAGGGATGCCCCGGAAGTTATTAAGTTAATGCAGACGAACTGCATGGAGCCTGCGTATATAAAGAGACTCATGGCCATGGCCCAGGGCAGGCCGTAGCCCTTTGTGTTCAGGATGAACCCGAAGCCGATGCCCAGAACTATATAGCCTGCTGCGACGGGCACCGAGTCGACAAAGGCTTTTTTAACTACTGAATTGTCTTTCATAAATGTCTTAAAACTGTCTGATGAATAATCTGCGGCCCTTTTTCGTGGGGTCAGGCAAACATTATACCACAAACCCGCCCTGCTAAATACAGCTAAACACGCAAATAAAAAACCGGACAGCTCGTCTGAACTGTCCGGAATTCATTAATTTTAAACAACCTGGAAAAGATAGAGCTTAAGATACTCGGTTTCCGGAACGCCCCACAGGATGGGGTGGTCGGGAGACTGGCGTCTGTCCTCGATCTGCCTGAGCTGAACCCCTGCATCTGCAGCAGCTTCTCGGAGCATCTTGCAGAAGAGATCGGGTGTCATGAAGTGAGAGCAGGAACAGGTAGCCAGGTAGCCGCCGCGGGGCAGAAGCCTCATGGCTTTAAGGTTTATTTCCTTGTATCCTCTGTACGCACTGTTTACAGTTGAGCTGCTCTTCGTAAAGGCCGGCGGATCCAGGATAATGTAGTCGAACGGATGCTTCCTGGATGCAGCCAGCTCCGTAAGATACTCGAATACGTCTGCTCTTACCACGTGAACCTTGTCTTCCAGGCTGTTAGCCTGTACGTTCTTCATGGTCTGCTCGCAGGCATCTTTGGAGATATCCACGGCTGTTACGTAGGTTGCACCTGCCTTTGCGCAGTTAAGCGCGAAAGCTCCGGTATGGGTGAAGCAGTCCAGAACCCTCTTTCCGGGAGCCAGCTTTGCAGCCGCAAGGCGGTTGTACTTCTGGTCCAGGAAGAAGCCTGTCTTCTGGCCGTTGATATAGTCTACGTCGTAAATTATACCGTTTTCCACGATTTCAACGTGGCCGTCCAGATCCATTTCGTCCAGGCCGGGAGCAATCCAGGCGTAGCCCTTACCCTGCTCCATGCCCTCCTTAAGTCTTATAGCAGCTTCGTTGCGTTCATATACCGCGCGCACGTTTACGCCTCGCTCTGCGAGAACTTCCACCAGCAGGCGGTACAGCATGTCTTTTCTTTTTTCTATCCCGAGGGAAAGCACTTCTACAGACAGGATATCTGTGAACAAATCAACCGTAAAACCGGGGAAGCTGTCTGCTTCGCCGAATATGAGTCTGCTGCAGCTGAAATCCGGGCCCATTACGGTCCTGCGGTAATCGATTGCATACTCGACTCTGCGGCGCCAGAAGGCCTCGTCGAAGCGGTCGTTTGTGTTCTTGGATATAATGCGGACGCGAATTTTTGAATTATCGTTAATGAAACCGCTGCCCATCCAGCGGCCCTTTTCGTTGACAACATCTACGATGTCGCCGTTTTCGAAGGGCTTGTCGGGGCCTGTGGTCTCTTCGCCGTATACCCAGGGGTGGCCGCTTTTTAGCAGCTTTTCGGCTTTCTTATTGCATTTTACAACGGGATAGTCTCTCATTACGTGTTAAATTAATTACTTTTCAATCTTAAGAACCTGACCCGGGAAAATGAGGTTGGGGTTCTTTCCGATAACTGTCTTGTTAGCTTCGTAAATCTTCTTCCAGAGTTCGCCGTCGCCGAGGAACTTACGTGCGATTGTGAAGAGGCAGTCGCCCTTTACAACAACGTACTTTTCTGCGGGCAGAGGTGCGGGTACGATTACGGGAGTGGGTTCAACGGGAGCGGGTTCTACCGGTGCGATAACAACGGGAGCTTCGTCTACGATCTTGATTCTGCCCTGTGCAGCAGCATACTGTTCGCCTACTACGCCGCCCAGTTCGTCAACGATGTAGTTGATGAGAACCTGGTTGTCGATGAGAACTTCGTCCAGAATGATGTTTACATTGTTCTTACCGAACATTGCATATCCGTCGCCGCCGTTCTTGAGCATGTAGTTGTGGGAAGCGAGCTTGTATGTCTTAGCGGGATCGATGGGTGCGCCTGCAACCATAACGTCCTGAACTCTTCTTGCACCTGCAACACCTGTGAATTCGTTCTGTTCACTCTTTGTAACAGTGCTTTCAATAGCGGTGTTGATAGTGTAAGTAAGACCGGATACCTGCAGGAAGCCGCCTGTTTCTGCGGGGCACTGAGATGCGCCCAGTTCAAGAGCGTCCAGAATCTGCTGACCGGTAACTTCTACGAGGCAAGCCATGTTGCCGAAGGGATGTACGGAAACGATCTGTCCGTAAGTGATGTCGCCTGTGGGGATGTCTGCACGAACGCCGCCGCCGTTAACGAATGCAATGTCTGCGCCCATAACTACTCTGTAAGCATCTGCACAGAGGTCGCCAAGGTTTGTTTCCTTGCTTCTTACAGCTCTGCTTCCGTCTTCATTCTTTGTTGTAAGATCTACGGATGTCTTAGCAACAACTGTCTTCTGGAGATCGTCGAACTTAGCTGTAATTCCTGCGATGAATGCAGCTGCATCTGCATCGGCTTCAACATTTGCCAGATCGATGAGTTCAAAGGCGATTGTTCCGTCTGCCTTAATAGTAATCTTACCTGCGTTTGCAAGGTAGTTACCTGTCTGCTGGATGGAATCTTCGCTGTAAACTGTGTGGGAATGTCCGTCGATGTAAGCATCTACGCCTGTAACGTTTGCCTTAACGTCTGTGGATCTCCAGGGTGCGGATTCGGGGTCAACGCCCAGATGGCCGTCTACGAGAACGTAGTCTGCGCCTTCTGCCTTAGCAGCATCAACAGCCTTCTGTACTGCATTGTAGAGATTCTTTCCATCGTTTCCTTCGCAGAAACCGTAGATATACTTACCGTTTCCGTCCTGGAAATAAGTCGGAGTGGACTTTGTAAATGTTTCGGGAGTAGTAACGCCTACGATAGCAATCTTAACGCCCTTAACTTCGAACATCTTGTAAGCGTCGAAGAGAGGCTTGCCTGTGCGCAGGTCTACCAGGTTACAGGATACATAGGGGAAATCTGCTTCGCTGTTTGCGATTTCAACCAGTCTGTCCAGACCGTAGTCGAATTCATGATTTCCGGGAACTGCAACGTCATAGCCCAGTTTGTTCATGATTTCTACGATGTAACCGCCCTTGGACAGGGTACCGATTACGCTGCCTTGAATTGCATCGCCTGCATCGATGAGCAGGTCTGCATCCTTAGCAAGTTCTGCAATTTTAGCGAAATCTTCGTAATTATTGCAGTGTGTGTCGTTTGTGTGCAGAATAACGATATCTTCAGAGGGAACCTGAGCGAATACAAAGGCAGCACTGGAGATAACGAGAATTACTGCGAAGACAAGGGCAATAAATTTACTCTTACGCATTTTAATCCTCCAATATTAAATTAAATGCATTAACCGGGCAGGCCCGGGGTTTACCGAAATTCGGGGTGACCCAATTAGTCAACCATGGGGCAGATATAATCTGCGATAGTCTTGATAACCTTGAATCTGCAGTCGTTGAAGGAGTGGTCGGTATCGTACAGAATGTATTCTGCCTTTCCGCCGAGTTCCTTAATCTTGTTATACAGAGGTTCGATCATGGTATCCACGGGAGCTACGTCGTCCTTAGCGCCGCCGACAAAGAGCATATTGCGGTCCTTAAGATCTTCTGCAGCCTTGGAAAATGCGGTTTCTTCGTAGTTTGCGAGAGCATTTTCGTACATGGATGTTTCTGTTTCCTGCTTAAGGATTGTTCCGAGAGTGAACAGGCCCTTAATTGTTTCGAGCTGACCGTTTTCGAAGAACCAGGGGTAATCGAAAGGCATTAAGCATACGCCTGCCTTAAGAGCAGGAACTCTGCGCATTGTGTTCACGCAGGTGTAGCCGCCCATGCTGTGTCCGGCAAGGAAGATGTTGTCCGGGCAGATGTGGTACTTTTCCTGGCATTCTTCGCTTGCAGCGTAGTTTACGATAGCGGATGCAGCCTTAATGAGGCCGTCGAATGTATAATATCCGCCGCTTCCCCATGCTCCGGGTGCGAACGGGTTGAACACAACGAAACCTGCTCTTCTGAGAGCGTGGCCGATATCCAGCAGGGAATTATGTCCCGGGAAGCCGTGCAGCAGCACGATTGCGGGGTGCTTTTCGCCGGGCTTGTGGTTGGGAACCAGAACCATGCCGATGATTCTGCCAACTTCTGTTTCAAATTCCAGCTCTCCGATGTAAGGAGCTTCTTCGCCTTCCAGTACGGGGCGGTCCTTATCGATAAATTCGGGATAAACGTTCATACTTTTCCTCTCTTTATATGTCATTGCTATATTGAATAGCTATATTATGCCGGGGTCGCTGTTTTCGCAGGTTAACTTTCAGTATATAACAAATCGCTGTATTCAGCAAGGAAGATACCCAGTGCCAGCATATCTGCGGCGCCGCCGGAGGATATGTTTCTCTGCACGAATTCCGCGTTGAGTTCTGCCATGGAGGCCTTCCGGTCTTCGGCGGTCTGCTCCAGGAGGCTTTCGGCCTGCTTCTTGACCCAATCCAGGCCCTCCTGCCCTGCTCTGTAAAGCACGTTGCTGTCGTCCAGCTCGGCCATTATTCTGCAGAGCGCGTAGAGCTGCGCGTCTGACCGGCTGCCGGTCTTGCGGGCTGCAAGAATTGCGCCGGCCATGTGAGCCATGGGGAAACCCTGAAGAGCGTCTTCCACAGCACCCTTTGCTCCGTATCTGCTGCGGACTTCGTCTCCGTGGGTGGATTTTTCTGCGTTTTTAACGCCGGAGCCTGCCATGCTTGCGGCTTTCTGAGCCGCAAGCTCTTTTACGGTTTCTAAAACATCCGAACCGTCGAAGCAGCTCTTTGCGATAGCTGCGATGTATAAGGCAAAGGCGAATATCGCACCTTTGTGGGTGTTGACCCCGCCAGTAGCCTTAAACATGGCTTTTTCGGCCTCTACGCCGGTTTTTATGAGGCTTTCGAGCGATTTATCGCCGCAGGCGAATTCACGCGTGAAACGGGCGAAAAACGGCTTTAAAGCTTCTGCGGAAGCCAGGAGCATAGGAAGATCCATATCTTTATGGGAACCGCTGTTGAGGCTGTCCACAAGGCCGGGCTTCGGGGAAAGCTTCGCTTCTGCTTTTAGTGCTTCGCAGGCTGAATCCGCCAGCTTTTCGCAGAGAAAATCTGCGATTATGGCGTTTGCGGCAGCTTTGATTACATCCAGGCCATGAGCTCTGCTTCTTGCGCAGTCCGCCACCGGCCCGCCGCAAACTATGCACCTGCGAGCGGCCGGCCTGGACAGCTTCTGGCCGCCGGTTCCTATAATATCGATGTCGAAGAGCCGCCCTTCCGGGCCCGTTTCTTCGATCTTGATTCCTGCATCCTTAAGAAGCTCTGCGTCTTCCGTATCGAAGACGTAAAAAGCTTCCGGGCCCGTGTGGGCGAAGACCAGTTCGCGGTAAACTGCGCCCGGCCTGCGGCCCGACGCCTGCTCCGCAGAAAATCCGAGCATTGCTGCCACCTCAGCTTCGTATGCTTCGCAGCCGTGGCGGAACAGAATATCGATTCCCGGAGTCCTCTTAACATCCCCTGCAATATTCATGCAAATGCACACTACAGGCTTTTTATATTCGTTTATGAGTTCGGTCTGCTTTGCTGCCCTCTTTTCGCGGCAGTTAAGCATGTCCATCAATTCAGCTTTCTTAATAACCATACCGAAATTATACCACACTTTACCGCTTTATCACACTCAAGGGGGACGGGTACGCTTCACCGATTTAGCACTTTAGCGCAATAAAGGGGGACGGGGGTGCTTTAGCACTGCAGCGTGCTAAAGCACCCCCGTCCCCCTTCATCACTTTATCGCTTTAGTGTGCTAAAGCGTACCCGTCCCCAATCAGCAAAAAGCAGTTGGCAAATATTTGGAAATACAATACAATGATTGTGTGTATATTTTATATTTAATTGTATATTTCACACAAATTATTAGCAAATAACTTGGTGAAAACGGAGAACTACTATGGAAAGAGAATCTTTTAAGTCCAGAATCGGCTTTCTGCTTGTAAGCGCCGGCTGCGCCATAGGCATCGGAAATGTCTGGCGTTTCCCCTATGTGGTCGGCCAGAACGGCGGAGGATGGTTCGTGCTGCTCTACTTAATCTTCCTCGCAACAATGGGACTGCCCGTCCTTACGATGGAACTTGCAGTCGGAAGATCCAGCAGAGAAAGCACAGTACTCGCGTACAAAAAGCTGGAACCCAAAGGCAGCAAATGGCACATCCAGGGCTGGTTTGCCATCGCCGGCAACTACATCTTAATGATGTTCTACACAACCGTAGCCGGCTGGATGTTCTCGTACTTCTATAAATTCATCCGCGGCGAATTCGTTTACGGAATGACTCCGCAGGAATGCAGTGCAGTCCTCAGCAATCTCTGGGCAAACCCCAAAGAAATGGCTTTATGGACCGGAATCGTTATAATTCTCGGCTTCCTCGTATGCAGCATAGGCCTCCAGAACGGCCTTGAAAGAATAAGCAAGTACATGATGGGATCACTGTTGGTACTCATAATCGTTCTTGCAATCCACAGCATCACCCTTCCCGGCGCCGCAGGCGGCATGGCTTTCTACCTGGTGCCCAACATGGACAATATGAAAGCTGCAGGCTTCGGCAACGTAATATCAGCAGCCATGAACCAGGCATTCTTCACTTTAAGCGTAGGCATCGCATCCATGGAAATCCTGGGCAGCTACATGAGCCGCGACAATACTCTGGCCTCCGAAGGCATCAGAATCTGCGGCCTGGACACCTTCGTAGCGCTCGTGTCCGGCATGATAATCTTCCCCGCCTGCTTCAGCTACAATGTGGAAGTCGGCGCAGGCCCAGCCCTCATCTTCGAAACACTGCCCAACGTTTTCGTAAACATGGCCGGCGGAAGAATCTGGGGCAGCCTGTTCTTCCTCTTCATGACATTCGCAAGCTTCTCCACCGTAATTGCAGTATTCGAAAACATTATGTCCTTCCTAATCGACATGCGAGGCTGGAGCCGCAAACAGTCCGCAGCCCTTAACTGCATAGTGCTTTTAATCGCAAGCATGCCCTGCGTGCTGGGGTTCAACATCTGGAGCGATTTATGCGTAATCGGTTCCCGCGGCGTCCTGGACAGCGAAGACTTTATCGTAAGCAACGTACTGCTCCCCACCGGAAGCCTATGCTACCTGCTCTTCTGCACCACAAAATGGGGCTGGGGCTTCGATAAGTACTTCGAAGAAGCCAACACCGGCAGCGGCCTTAAAATCAAACCCTGGATGAAATATTACTTCAACTTCATTCTCCCCGTTTTTATCCTGGGTATCCTCATCAACGGTCTCAGATAAAGCGTGAACCAATCAAAAAACTCCCGCCTCTTTCGAAGCGGGAGTAATTTTTTTGACCAAATTAAAAACGTACAATTAGCAGAAAATTATAAAGGTCTTATGAAGATGTGCTTGTGCAGCGCTTACACTTGACAGATCTACAACAGTAGAAATTATAAAGGTCTTATAAAGATGAGGACAAGGTCACCTATTGGCAATGATCTACAACAGTAGAAATTATAAGGGTCTTATAAAGATTCTTGGGGATGGGGTGCTTCTGACATCTACAACAGTAGAAATTATAAAGGTCTTATAAAGCCCGCAGATCTCTGTCGAGCTGTACACGGTCTACAACAGTAGAAATTATAAAGGTCTTATAAAGTGTTAGACCTGTTATCTATTGCACAGCTGATCTACAACAGTAGAAATTATAAAGGTCTTATAAAGCATTCTGTGAAGGAACACTCGCATGGCGAATCTACAACAGTAGAAATTATAAAGGTCTTATAAAGGCGAACAAGTGGCGCAGGGCATTGAAGATCTACAACAGTAGAAATTATAAAGGTCTTATAAAGCAGTTAATAACCTTGCAGACGGACAGAATCTACAACAGTAGAAATTATAAAGGTCTTATAAAGTATGACACTATGTCAGCCGAAGACAAGGATCTACAACAGTAGAAATTGTAAAGGTTTTATAAAGAGCACTGGAGAATCCACAACTACATAGATCTACAACAGTAGAAATTTATAAAGGTCTTATAAAGCGTGACGGAGGTGGAAGAATGACACCATCTACAACAGTAGAAATTATAAAGGTCTTATAAAGCTGTTCTAACTTTGTCAATATTTTCCTATCTACAACAGTAGAAATTATAAAGGTCTTATAAAGGTGGCAACTCAACTTTCCAAATTAGTATCTACAACAGTAGAAATTATAAAGGTCTTATAAAGATATGGGATGTAGAGAATTCCAATTGATCTACAACAGTAGAAATTATAAAGGTCTTATAAAACTATATAAACCGTTTGCGATCACATTATAAGAATTAAATCGGAACTCTTGCTCAACACCGTGTTAAAAATATTGAAATCTTTCACCTACCCCTGTACAAACTTCAGCCAATCCTTGTTGGAAATCTTTGTTGTCCAATCTCCGTACTTTTCAGCATTGTCTATCTGGTTCAATACCATAATACCCTTTCGAGCTATATTAAATGCACCGTTAGCATCAGCATCGTGCGGTAAAGGCAGGTTTGCTTTGCAGGCTTCATCGGAATTGAAAAATACATCATTACTGTCCATAACCGGAGACATAATAAAATCTGCACCGTCTTCTGCACATGAATATCTCATTGCAAGTGTAACCTGCAGCAGCTTCATAAGGCGGGCATAGAAAACTGCACTATTCTGCGCGATTATAGCCGGAATTAAATCTCCGGAAGAAAAGTCGATATCAAACTCCGCAAGCAGCGCTCTGATATTCGCTGTTACATCGATTTTTTCATAACCGCCTCTGTTATTGTTCAAGCTGCGGTTATATGAATAGCGGAGTGCGCCGTGAGTGCAGACAACCCATTTAGTCCTTGTTCCGGCTGCCTTATCGGTGAAATTGTTATAATCAAAAGCAAATTCAAAGTATTTCTTTTCAGCGTTATATTTGATGCTTTCAAATTTTGAGAAGAAAGCCTGTGCATCTGCAATACTCTTATACCTTGGCTTCAGCAGATCTGTAAAACCTGTAACCGGATCAATTTTACTTGTATTCCAGGCAGGAACATAGAAAATAAAACCGGTCTGTTTCGTAAGATATTTAAATCCTTTAAATTCATCTGCAAGCTGATAAGCGTGGTAAATTCCTCCGGACTGTTCCGGATTTACATCCTTGAACACAAGATAATTCAGTTTTAGAATTAACGCTTTCTCGAAGTTCTGATATACCTGCTTTTCAACTTTCTTTCTGCTGTTCTTAAATCCGCTGTTCAAATCTTCAAGAACTACAATTGCGTTGTATTCGACCATGAGCTTAGTAATATGGTGTACTACCTGGCTCAGATAGCCTTCCTTAAGTTCTTTAATATTTTCGATAGTCTCCCAGTTTTCTCTGGAAGCCTGGCGGTCTGCTTCTTTTTTATCCAGCAATTCACGATACGGAGTTTCAAATTTTACAGAGTTTCCATTTGCATCTTTATATGCACCCGTTATCGTGTTCAGACTATACTGAATCCAATTTCCGTCCTTATCCTTTACTACATTGCCATCGCGGTCAACCATGGAAATGTAAAGCAGGTGGCGCTCTCCGCGGTCAATACCGATGATATTAACATCCGGATTATTTGCAACATAATCGCAAACAGCATCATTAATGCGAGTGCCTTCCGACGCCTTAAAATTCATCGTAATAGGTACGTGGAACTGGAACTTGTCAACAGTATAGCGCTTATCTTTAACAAGTTCATAGTCAAATAAGTTTTCCTTACCAGCAAGAAGCGGGTTCTTTGATACAATGGGAACACCTGCACTATGTTTGATGACATTCTTTGAATCGATTGATTTATGACGGAAGAATACTTCTGCCTGGCCATTAAGTTTATAAACCGTATCTTTAAGATTTGGTTCATCAAACAAAGCTTTCCAATACATTGTATGGAGGTTCGGTTTGCCTTTGCTGTATGCAGAGAAATCCTTGTTGTAGATTTGGAATAAATACAGCTTTCCTTCATCAACAAGTCTGTTTATATATTCTTCTGAAATATTTTTAAATGTAACTTTATATCCTTGTTCGGTAATTTCACGGTAAAATGCTGAAATATCCGAATAAGAAGAAGTTTCAGAGAAATTAAAATCAAACTTGACCCAATCAGGATGTTTGTTAATAGATTCCTTAAAGAAGTCTATTAATGTATGGCAATCAGTTAAAGAGAAACCAGGGCCTTTCTTAAATGTCCCCTTTTTATAAATATCCAGCACTTCCGCACTCGGAGCAAATTCGTCAATTCTGGATTTTGAGAAAAATACTTTTGGAAGCATCTTGTTGGGACCCGGGAGTAATTTATACTCCATCTTCCGGTAACATCCTCCTTCGCTTGAACCTTCAATATCACGGAAAATCTTATTGTCTGATTTGTTCATTATACCGAGGTAATATAAACCTTCTTTTTCAAATAAGACCCCAAGATTAGACTCTTCCTTGTTCAAATCCCATCCATCCAGTAAAGTACTGCAATCGAAATTTAATTTAATCTTCTCAGTACTATAAGGCTTCTTTGTGCAGAAATTACGAACCATATCGTACAGTTTCGTAACCTTCTGCAGACTCTCGAAGGCCGGATCAAAGGTACCGTAAAAGACCGCATCTTTTTCGATTTCATTACCGGGCTTTACATACAAAGCTTTTTCGAAATGCA